>JAATGA010000435.1 GCA_015654855.1 Rhodobacterales bacterium | reverse complement strand
GACCACGACCGAGGTGCCCTCGCTGACCGAACGCAGCGCCAATACCACGGTGGAACTGGCCAGCGGCGAAAGCTTCGCCATCGCCGGCATGTTCCAGACCGACACGACGCAGACGATGTCGGGTTTTCCGGGCCTGTCCAAACTTCCGATCATCGGCGCGCTGTTCCGCTCCTCGGCCTATGCGCGCGGGGAAACCGAGCTGGTGATCATCGTGACCCCCTATCTGGTCAAACCGACGAGCGGGCGCGCATTGCAGGCGCCGACGGACAAGGTCGCTCCGGTGGGAAGCGGTCTGGAGCAGGCGATCACCGGGCAGTTCACCAACCCCGTGCGGCCGGGCCGCGACGGGAAATCCCGTGTGCGTCGCGGCGGTTTCCTGCTGCAATAGGGGCTTTTCGATGAGATCACGACATCCCCTTGCCGCTGTCGCGCTGTTCCTGCTCGCCGCCTGTGCGGCGGAACCGCGGACGGCCGTGACGGACCGCCTCTCGCTCTCGACGAACGAGGCGGTCATGAGCTATTCCTTCGAGCCCTGCTCGGCCTCGATCTCCGGGGCCGAGCGGAACCGGATCCGCGACTTTCTGACCAGGCTGGGCCTGACCCGCGGCGACGTGCTGGTCGTCTCTGTGCCGAAGAACCGGCTGCCGCAGCGCGATTCCGAACGGTTGCGCACGCTCGCGGGCATCTTCGCGGCGTTTCCCGCCTCGGTGCGCTACATCCAGGACGAGGATCTGCGCGAACTTCCCCGCTCCGAGCCGACGGGCATCATCCGTGTGGTCCGGGCAAGCGGGATCGGCGTCACCTGCGACCGGGATCGGACGGACGGAGGGTGCAGCAACGCGACCAACCTTGCGGCGATGATCGAGGATCCTTCGGATCTGTTCATGCCGGCGACCGGCCGGCGCTATTATCCGTCCGCATCCACGCCGGCCCCCGCCGGCACAACGGGCAGCGGCAGCCTGTCCGGCAGCGGCGCGATGCAATGACGATGCGCCCGCACGACATCCGCCGCCGCCTCCATGCCTTTCTGGCCGGGCGGGACGGCGCGATCACCGTGGAATTC
This sequence comes from Rhodobacterales bacterium, assembly GCA_015654855.1. Taxonomy (GTDB): domain Bacteria; phylum Pseudomonadota; class Alphaproteobacteria; order Rhodobacterales; family Rhodobacteraceae; genus JAATGA01. Next base: position 25,576 of record JAATGA010000435.1, on the reverse strand, counting down.
GTGATCATCTTTCCGCTGCTGATGATGGTGATCTTCCTGATCGTCTTCGTCAGCCTGCTGCTTTCGACCACCAGCGACGTGCAGCAGGTGGCCAGCGATCTGGCCCGAAAATCGCTTTCCCAGGTCGGGGCCGACGATGTTCCCGACATCTGCGTGCCTCTGCGGCAGAATGTGCTGCCCAGCCTGATCGAAGACGCGCTTCTGCTTCAGGCCGACAAGCTGACGCTGGAACCCTGCCCGGACCAGCCCGACGCCGGCGGTTTCGTGACCGTCACCGTCACCTACAATTTCGCCGGCAGCTTCGTGCAATCGCTGGGGCAATCCCTGGGCGCCGATCTCGGCATCATCACCCGGTCGGCCCGGGTGATGCCCTGAGCGGGTTCTTCACTGCACCAGGGCCGAGCCGCAGCTGTAATCGTCGAGGATCAGATCCGCCTGGGCCACGCCGATCCCCAGCAGGTCCAGCAGCGTTTGCAAAAGCGTATCGAGAAAAGTCAGTTCGCCCAGAAGCGCGGCAAGCCCGTCGAGCACCGTGGCCAGCACGTCGAGCACCGTGGCGACGACCGTGTTGACGACCTGAACGATCGAGCAGAGCAGCACCCCGAGCAGGCCCCACGAACATTGCGTCGTCTCCGTCATCAGGCTGTCGCTCAGATCGTCCAGCAGATTGCCGAGGCTGGCGACCGTCCCGGACAGCGTCAGGGGGTTGGGAACGGGAACCGGCTTGCGGAACATGTTCAGGGGGATCGCGACATCTTTCGTGCCGCCGGCCACGGAAATCGTGTCAAGATCCATCGGATCGCCCACAGTCGCGCCGTTGCTCAGCACGCCGAGGCGGATCGCCAGCTCGGCCGGGGCCGTTTCGGCGCGGAACACCGCAAGCGTATCCGCGGGCGCGCTCGCGCCGCAGTTCAGCGACAGCGGCCAGGCCTCGGCCGATGCGATCTGAACGTTCAGCCGCAGCGACAGCAGGCTGGTCGTTCCGCTCGACAGGACATTGGCCGAAACCAGCAGGCTCACCTGCGAAACCCGGGCCGTCGGCGGCGGCACGTCCCCGACATAGCCCATGGCGATGACCGGCGCGCGGATCAGCCCCAGCGACACCGAGACATTGGCCAGCGGCGAGAGATCCACGCCCAGGTTGACGTTCACCCGCTCGTCCGGGTCCGCGGCGAGCCCGGCCATGACCATGAGCAGATCGAAGACGTTCACCGACAGATCGGGCAGGATATCGCCCACCGTCGCCTGCAAAAGCGTGGGCGAGGCCCCGACGATCTGCCCCAGGGACAGCGTGTCGTTGTTGACCTGCGACGGGTTGATGGCGATGTCCGGCAGCCCGCCCAGGCTGACCAGCCCCTGAAGAAGCTCCAGAGTGCCGATCGGCAGATTGAGCACGTCGCCGAAGCTCAGCACGTCGAGACCCACATCCGTGGACACCAGCCCCAGCAGGTCGTCGATGCCGACCCGCGCGGTCGCAAGTCCCTGATAACCCAGCACATCGGCCTCGATCCCCAATCCCAGCGGGCCGAGCACCGCGTCGAGAATGGATTCGCTCGTGTCGACCGACAAAAGCCGGTTGCGCAGCGTAAAGACCACCATGCCGCGTTGTTGCCCGACGGCCGAGCGCCGGACGATCAGATTGTCGTCGCTCAGCACCGGCGACAGCAGCATCGGATGAAAGCGCGAAGGGACCGTGACCTCGATCGCGCTGACGGAGGTGGCGCCCTCCGCCTCGGAGCGGAACCCCGTTTCTCTGGAATAGTCCCCGAACAATACGACCGCATCCGCCCCCGCCACCGGAGCGTAGGAACCCGGATTGGCCGCCACGACCTGGCGCGCGATCTGTTCCGCGCGGGCTCTGTCGGGCAGGTAGCGCGCCGCGCTCTGCGCCGCCAGGTCGGCCTGCGACTGCACATGCCGCTTCTGGCCGTTCAGAAGGGTCACATCCGTCGCAAGCCCGCCGATCAGCAGGAACAGCGGGAACAGGACGATGATGAATACCGCGATGGCGCCCGACGTGTCGCGCCAGAATTCGAACAGGCGAGCCTTCATGATTTCCGACCGCAACCTTAAGGCTTACCCCCACATGTAAAGGTAGTATGCCCTCTGCCTTTAGGTAAAGCACCAAGTTCGACAGATGTGGAAAAGACCATAATCCTGATGCGGTGCACGAACAGTTACGGTAACTGTCCCAAGGTGTGATTCCGATTGTCCGCCGTATTCTTATCAACGCATCGCAATCATTTCCGGGGACCCGAGATGCCGATCACCCGTTCCCGCCGTCGCCTGGCCATGGTCGCGGGCTCCGTCTCCGTTCTGTCGTTCGTCCTCGTCGGCGGTCTGAACGCCAAACCCTATTCCGCGGTCGAGGTGCGGGGCGCCGAATTCATCGCGGGCGACAGCATCACCGCGAGCTGCGGCATCGAATCCGGCGTGTCCTATTCGGCAACCGATCTGCGCGATTTCGAGGACTGCCTGATGAGCAGCGGCCAGTTCCGCAGCGTCAGGGTCAGCGGCGAGGGCGACACGCTCGTCGTCGCCGTGCGCGAAGCCAACGACCGCCCCGGCCGGGTGGAACTGGGATTCTCCTACGACACGCTCGACGGGTTGACGGGCAGCTTCTATCTCGAACGCTACAATGTGTTTCCGGGCGTCTTCGGCGCGCTCGACCTGCGGGTCGCGGAAGAGGCGCAATCGCTGCAAGGCCATCTCTATCGGGCGGACGCTTTCGGCGACCTCGACTTCGGCATCGACATGCTGGCGCTCAGAACCGAATACGACAACCAGGGTTTCAGGGGCGAGCGCACCTGGATCGAACCCTACCTTGCCTGGCCGTTCAGCGAAAAGGGCCGGGTCGAGATCGGTCTGGGATATCGCCGGGACGAGATGTCCGACGTTTCCGCCGATGCCAGCGCCCTGACCCGGGCCGAGGCGGGCAGCGTCGATGCGCCCTTCCTGCGCCTGGGGCTGCGCTATGCCTCGAATCCGGCGGAATCGAGCGACAACGCCACCGTGACCGGCCTGTCGGTTTCGCTCGACCAGTATTTCTGGGGGCTGGGCGGCGACACGCGGATTTCGGAAACCCGGCTCGACGCCGAAACCCGTTTCGCCCTGGGCGAGGGGACGGCCCTTCTGATCGGCCTGCGGGGAGGGCTGGTTTCGGCGGAAGGCGGCGGGTCGACCCGCGGGATCGACCGGCTTTATGTCGGGGGGGCGGATTTCCGCGGTTTCGCCCCGCGCGGGCTTGGCCCGAAGGACGGAAGCTACTTCCTCGGGGGCAACAAATACTATGTCGCCAGCGTCGAGGTGCAGCGCGACATGAACGAGGTTTTCGGCACCCCGGCCCGGATCGGCATATTCGCCGAAGCCGGCTCGGTCTGGGACCTCAACGACACGCTTGGCGGCGGCATAGACGACAGCCGCCGGGTGCGCAGTTCCGTCGGCCTGTCGATGACGCTCGACATCGGCTCGGTGCCGGTGTCGCTCTATGTCGCCAGGCCGATCGACAAGGTCGAGGGCGACAAGACCCAGGCCTTCGGCATCTCGCTCAGCACGCAGTTCTGATCCGCCCGCGGCCCCGCCCTTCGGAGACGAGGAACCGCCGTATCGGAAGCGGGATCGTCACATCCGCCGACGCATCGCAGTCCGGTAAATCATGGGCGGGAAACAGCCCGCGCGCCCACAAGTCGCACCGAATGTGCATCAGAGCCCGACAAGGACGCCGACAGGGGGGCGCTGCGGATCAGAACCCGGTCTTCCTGATCAGCGTCACACCCGGCAGCCCGTCGAAATGCGCATCGCAGGTGATCAGAGCGGCATCATGTATCCGGGCGGTCGCGAATACGATGGCATCGGCGGTGGCAAGCTTATGCGAACGGCAAGCTTCAGCCGCAGCCAGGGCGATTTCCGTATCGAGAGGGACGACATGGCAAAGCTGGGTGAAGGCGATGACCTGATCGGCCTTGTCCTCGCCGGCTTCGCGCATGAGCCATTTCGCGAGTTCCAGTTGAACCATGGTCGGAACCAGCCAGTCGGATTGCTCTGGCAGATGCCCGGCGACAATCTCGCCGGTCGGCGAGCCTGTCAGCCATTCGATCCAGGCGGATGTGTCGACAAGCGGCATCAGATGCTATCCGACCGGTCCCGATAGCCGGTCGCGGAGGCACCCCTGACGATCCCGTGCAGCGCCTCCCGCTTCGGAACCGGCATGAGGAGAACGCCGGCTCCCTTCGGGATAAACGCGAAGGTCAGCCCGGCTTCCCAATGCTGGGCGGTGCGGATCGCTTTGGGAATCGATATCTGGAATTTCGATGAGAGGGTGGCGGTCTCCGGCATGTTCATACCTTTATCTTATCGATACATGAATCGTAAGACGATCACCCGGCGATTGCAACGGCGATCCGCCGCGGGGGCTTGAGGGACGGTGCGGCAGGTGCCGAACGGCTCCCGATACACGGGCACGGCATGGTCATGGTCGTCGCCCCCGCCCGCCGCGCGGCGGAAATCAATGGCCGGGCCATAAGCCCCGGAGCGGTCCCCGCGCGGTTTTTAAAACCGGGGGCTTTTTCCGTGCCGCGCCGCCACATATGGTCGGCGCGGAAGTCGACGGGAACAGGACGGAAGATGGCACCGAAATTCGGCACCAGCGGGTTGCGCGGACTTGTGACGGAACTGACCGATGCGCTGGTCGCCGATCATGTGGCGGCCTTTCTGGCGGCCTGCGATCCGGGGCGGGGGCTGTTCGTCGCGCGCGATCTGCGCCCCTCCTCGCCGCGCATCGCCGGCGCGGTGATCGCGGCGGCCCGCGCGGCCGGGGTCGATGTCACCGATTGCGGCGCGGTGCCGACGCCGGCGCTGGCGCTGGCCGCCATGGGGGCAGGCGCGGCCTCGGTCATGGTGACGGGCAGCCATATCCCGGCCGACCGCAACGGGCTGAAATTCTACACGCCGGCGGGCGAGATCACCAAGGCGGACGAGGCGGCGATCCTGGCCGGTTTGGGTCGTCCGGTACCATCGGGCGGGGGCGGCGCGCTGAGCCGGGACGAAACCGCAGGCCCGGCTTATGTCGCCCGCTATGTCGCGGCCTTCGGACCCCAGGCGCTGCAAGGCCGGCGGATCGGCGTCTACAGCCATTCCGCCGTGGGTCGCGACCTGTTGCTGGCGGTCTTTGCCGGTCTGGGCGCCGGGGTCGTCGAACTGGGCCGCGCCGACAGTTTCATCTCCGTCGATACCGAGGCGGTCGATCCCGCCATCCGCGCCGAACTGCTGGCCCGGGCGGGCGGCGGCGGGCTGGACGCCATCGTCTCGACCGACGGCGACGGCGACCGTCCGCTGCTGACCGATGCCACCGGCAAGGTGATCCCCGGCGACATCCTCGGCCAGATCTCGGCCGCCTTCCTTGGCGCGGATACGGTCGTCACCACCGTTTCCGCCAATACCGGGGTCGAGGCCGGGGGGCGTTTCGCCCGGGTAATCCGCACCCGGATCGGCTCGCCCTTCGTGATCGCGGGAATGGAGACCGCACCTGGCCGCAGCGTAGGGTATGAGCCGAACGGCGGCTTTCTTCTGGGCTTCGACGCGGCGGGACCGGCCGGTCCGCTGCCGCGCCTGATGACGCGCGACAGCCTGCTGCCGCTGATCGCGCCGCTGGTCGCCGCCGGAACCGGCAGCCTCGCCGACCGCGTGGCGGCGGAGCCGGCGCGCTTCACCGCCTCGGACCGGCTGCAAGAGGTGCCGACCGACCGGACCCAGGCTCTCGTCGCGCGGCTGGCCGCGGACCCTTCGCCGCTGCTGGCGCCTTTGGGCGAGGGCGAGGTCGGGCGCGACCTGACCGACGGGCTGCGCCTTTGCCTGGCATCGGGCCGGGTGCTGCATCTGCGCCCCTCGGGCAATGCGCCGGAACTGCGGCTTTACGCCGAGGCCGCCGATCCGGCCGGGGCCGAGGCGCTGCTGCGCGCCGGCCTGGCGCACGTGGGGGATCTGATCGCCGCCGGCTGACCTGTCGGCCGCGCGGGACCACCCGGCAGGACTCCGCAACGGTCACAATCGGCAGGGCGCTATCCTGCGTGGTGGCCGGGCCGCGTCAGAGAGTGCCGGCCTCCAGCGCGGCCGCATAGGTCGAGCGCACCCCGTCCTCAAGGCCGCGGACCCGGTTCCAGCCGAGCGCGTGCAGCTTGGATGAATCCATCAGCTTCCTCGGCGTGCCATCGGGTTTGGTCGCATCGAAGACCAGATCCGCCTCGTAGCCCACGACCCGCGCGATGGTTTCGGCCAGTTCGCGGATCGTGACCTCGGAACCCGAGCCGACATTCACATGGTCATGCCCGGAATACTCCTTCAGCAGGAAGACCAGCGCATCGGCCAGGTCGTCGCAATGCAGGAACTCGCGCAAGGGCGTGCCCGAACCCCAGACGGTCACGGTCTTCGCGCCCGAAACCTTCGCTTCGTGGAACTTGCGCAGCAGCGCGGGCAGCACATGAGAGGAGTTCAGGTCGTAATTGTCGCCCGGCCCGTAAAGGTTCGTGGGCATGGCCGAGATCCAGTCGCGGCCATGCTGCCGGCGATAGGCCTGGGTCAGCCTGATCCCGGCGATCTTGGCGATCGCATACCATTCGTTGGTCGGCTCCAGCGGGCCGGTCAGCAAGCTGTCTTCCGCGATCGGCTGCGGCGCCAGCTTCGGATAAATGCAGGAGGAGCCGAGAAACAGCACGCGCCCGACATCGTTCTGATGCGCGGCGTTCAGGATATTCGCCTCGATCATCAGGTTCTGATACAGGAAATCGACCGGAAAGTCGTTGTTGGCCTTGATGCCGCCGACCTTCGCCGCCGCCAGGACGATGGCGTCGGGCCTGGCCTCTGCCATCCAGTCGCGCACCTCGGTCTGTTCGACCAGATCGAGCGCATCGCGGCCGGCGGTGATCACCTCGCCCCCCTCGGTCGCCAGACGCCGCACCACCGCGCCGCCCACCATGCCGCGATGGCCCGCGACCCAGACGCGCCTGCCCTTCAGGTCGTAAGCCATATTCAGCCCTCCACGCTGACCGGCAGGTCGAACCCGTGCGCCTTCAGCAGCGCATGGCGCTGTGCGATTTTCAGATCCGACAGGACCATCTCGGCGCACATTTCCTGCACGGTGATTTCCGGCACCCAGCCGAGTTTCTGTTTCGCCTTCGACGGATCGCCTAGCAGGGTTTCCACCTCGGCGGGGCGGAAATAACGCGGGTCGATGCGGAGCAGCACATCGCCTGGCTTCACCGCAGGCGCCTTGTCGCCGGCGACATCGGTGACGGTGGCGATCTCGTCCACCCCCGTGCCGGTGAAGGAGAGGGTGATCCCCAGTTCCGCCGCCGACCAGGTGATGAACTGGCGCACCGAATATTGCACGCCGGTGGCGATGACGAAATCCTCGGGGCTTTCCTGTTGCAGCATCATCCACTGCATCCGCACATAATCCTTCGCATGGCCCCAGTCGCGAAGGCTGTCGATATTGCCCATGTAGAGACAGGTCTCCAAACCTTGCGCGATATTGGCCAGCCCCCGGGGTGATCTTGCGGGTCACGAAGGTCTCGCCCCGGCGGGGGGATTCGTGGTTGAACAGGATGCCGTTGCAGGCATAGATCCCATAGGCCTCGCGGTAGTTCACCGTGATCCAATAGGCATACATCTTCGCCACGGCGTAAGGGCTGCGCGGGTGGAAGGGCGTGGCCTCGCGCTGCGGGATTTCCTGCACGAGGCCGTAAAGTTCCGAGGTCGAGGCCTGGTAGAACCGGGTCTTCTTCTCCAGCCCCAGAAAGCGGATCGCCTCCAGCAGGCGCAGGGTGCCGATGCCGTCGACATCCGCCGTATATTCCGGGGCCTCGAAGCTGACCGCGACATGGGATTGCGCACCGAGATTGTAGATCTCGTCCGGCTCGACCTCGCTGAGGATGCGCGTCAGGTTCGAGGTGTCGGTCAGATCGCCGTAATGCAGCTTGAAGCGGGCATTGTCGATATGCGGGTCTTGGTAGATATGATCCACCCGCTGGGTGTTGAACGACGAGGCGCGGCGTTTGATACCATGCACCTCATAGCCTTTTTCCAGCAGGAATTCCGCCAGATAAGATCCATCCTGCCCGGTGATCCCGGTGATGAGGGCCTTCTTCACTCTGTAATCCTTCTGTAAGCCGCCTGCGTTCCCGTGATGCGGGGGCTACCCCTTCGCCCCCTGACCACGGGAATAGATGTCCTCGTAGCGGATGATGTCGTCCTCGCCCAGATAGCTGCCGGTCTGCACCTCGATCAGCACCATCGGTACCTTGCCGGGGTTTTCCATTCGGTGGACCGCGCCGAGCGGGATATAGACCGACTGGTTCTCGGTCACGAGTTTCACCTGGTCGTCGATGGTGACCTTCGCGGTGCCCGAGACGACGATCCAGTGTTCCGACCGGTGGTGGTGGCTTTGCAGGGAAAGCGCGGCACCGGGATGAACCACGATGCGTTTCACCTGGAACCGGTCGGCCAGCGCCAGAGTCTCGAACCAGCCCCAGGGGCGGTGGTCGCGGGGAAAGCTTTCGGCCTGTTTCGCGCCGCGCTCCTTCAGCCGCGCGACGACGAGCTTCACGTCCTGCGCGCGGCTCCGGTCGGCGATCAGCACCGCGTCGGGGGTGGCGATGGCGACGATGTTGGTCAGCCCGATGCCGACCAGTTCCAGCCCTTCGGCCTCGGATCGCAGCAGCGTATCGGTGCAGTCAATCGCGGTGACCGGGCCATGGGTGACGACGCCGCCCGCATCGGGGCCGGATTCGCGCCAGACGGCGGCCCAGTCGCCAAGGTCGGACCAAGCCCCCTCAAACGGGACGACAGACAGGTTCGGCGCCTTTTCCATCACCGCATAGTCGATGGAGATATCGCGGGCCTGATCCCAGGGGGCAGGCGCCAGGCGCAGGAAGCCCAGATCGCTCTGCGCGCCGTCGACCGCCGCGCGGACGGGGGGGATGAGGTCGGGCGCATAAGCCTCGAAGGCCGCGATCATGGCTTTGGCGGTGAAGAGGAAAATCCCGCCGTTCCACAGGAAATTGCCTGCCGCCAGCATCGCCTCGGCCGTGGCGAGGTCCGGCTTTTCGACAAAGCGCGACAGGGCCACGGGCGCGCCATCCGCCAAAGGGGCGGAAAGCTCCAGCCAGCCATAGCCGGTTTCGGGCCGCACCGGCAGAATGCCGAAGGTCACTATCCGGCCTGCCTGCGCCGCCCCGACCCCCCGCGCGACGGCGGCGCGGAAGACGGCCGGCTCCGGCACCACATGGTCCGAGGGCGCGACCAGCATCAGCGCATCGGGATCGGTCTTCGCCAGATGCAGGGCCGCGGCCAGGATCGCGGGGGCGGTGTTGCGCGACGAAGGCTCGATCAGGATCGCGCCCGGGTCGACGCCAGCGGCGGACAACTGCTCGGTCACGATGAAGCGGAAATCCGATCCGGTGATGACCAGAGGCGCGGCATAATCCGCCCCCGACAGCCGCAGGGCCGAGGCCTGGAACAGGCTCGTCTCTCCGGTCAGGGGGGTGAACTGCTTGGGATAGCTTTTCCGCGACAACGGCCACAGCCGCGTGCCCGAGCCGCCGCAAAGGATGATGGGGGTGATCACACTCGGTCCTAGTCTGTCGTTGCATTCGTTCCGGGAGGCATGGCGCGACCGGTCGGCCAGCCGGATCGTTGCGGGAAACCGGCCGCCTTTGCAAGGCGCGGCCCGGTCCGGAAGGCGCCACCGCCTGCCCCCGGGTCCGGGCCGGAACGCCTTCCGATACAGGGTCTTGCGGGCATACCACGGGCTCGCGCGCCGCCCGACCACAGCGGGTCGGGGCCAGAAAACAGATACATCCCGCCTCGAATAGGCGGGGCCACGATTCCCTGCAAGTGCGAAAACATCCCGTCGGCGGACAAGCCCGGGGCAGGGGAAACCGCAGGACGATCCCGCGGATGGCCGCACCCGCGCCACATATCCGCGGGATGCTGCCGGGCATGGCGGCGCTTCCGACGTCGGGTGGTCGCATTGTTCGCATTCCGTAAACCATTGTTTCCAAAAGATGGCGGATCGCACCGGCGACCCGGAGCCGGGCGGACAGGCGCGAGGCAGAGGCCGGATCCGGGTATTGCTGGGGCGCGGGGCGGGTTCGCAGGAAGGCCCTGCTTACGCCTCATGCCGGTCATATTCCGCCGTCAACCTGAAGGCGATCACAGGCGCGATCACAGGGGCAGGGACGCCATGTCCCACCGCCCCCGCGCGCGCCTCCCGAGGACCCGTGGAATGACCAAAAGCCTGGACGGCACCACCGACTACACCAAGGCGCTCGACGCCATCCGCCCGGCGCTGGTCGCGGTGGCGGCGATCAGCGCGGCGGTGAACGTGCTGATGCTGACCGGGCCTTTGTTCATGTTGCAGGTCTACGACCGAGTGCTGGCCTCTGGGTCTGTCGCCACGCTTCAGGGGCTGTTCGCCATCGTTGCGGTGCTTTACGCCTTTCTGGGATTCTACGACTTTCTGCGCCACCGCATCCTGTCGCGCGCCGGCTACCGGCTGGACGCGCTGCTGTCGGGTCCGGCCTTCGCGTTGTGGATGCGACCGGGCACCGCCGGACCGGCGGCGGCTGCCGGCAGCGCGCAGCCCCTGCGCGACCTCGACATCCTGCGCGGCTTTCTGTCCGGCCCGGCGCTGTGCCTGTTCGATCTGCCGTGGATCCCGCTCTATCTGGGCATCCTGTTCCTGATCCATCCCTGGCTGGGGGCGATCACCCTAGCGGGGGCGGCGGTGGTGACGGCAGCGGCGGTGCTGAACCGCCATCTGTCCGAGGCGGGCCTGACCAGCGCCATGCGGATGGAGGGCGCCGAGCGCGACTTCACCTCACAAAGCCGCCGCAGCGCCGAGACCATCGCCGCCATGGGGATGCAAGGCCGCGTCACCGCCCGCTGGCGCGAGATGCACCTGAACCGGCTGGGGGCCGGGCAGGGCGCGGGCGACACCGGCCAAGGCTTCGCCACCTTTTCCCGCACCTTCCGCATGTTCCTGCAATCGGCCCTGCTGTCGGTGGCGGCCTGGCTGACCATCGGCGGCGAGATTTCGGGGGGCATGATCATCGCCTCGTCGATCATCTCGGGCCGGGCGCTGGCGCCGGTGGACCAGGTGATCGGCCAGTGGCGCGCCATCCTGCGGGCGCGCGAGGCGCATCGCGCCTGCCTGACGGGCTTGGCCGGCGCCCGCCCCGCCGGCGCCGGCGCACACCTGCCAGATCCGACCGGGGCGGTCCTGGCGGCGAACCTGACCTGCCTTGTCCCGGCCGAGGGAGAGGCGGGCAAACGTGGCCGCATCCTCGACCATGTGAGCTTTGCGCTGGACCCCGGCGACGGGCTGGGCGTGATCGGCCCCTCGGCCTCGGGCAAATCGACGCTGGCGCGGCTGATGATCGGCGCGCTTTCCCCCGATGCCGGCGAGATCCGGCTGGACGGCGCGCGCCCCGCCCAATGGGACCCCGAGGATATGGGCCGCCACATCGGCTATCTGCCGCAGACGGTCGAGATGCTGCCCGGCACGGTGCGCGATAACATCTGCCGCTTCGACCCGGCCGCGCGCGACACCGATGTGATCGCCACGGCCAAACTGGCCGGAGTGCACGAGATGATCCTGCGCCTGCCCTTGGGGTACGGCACCCTGCTGGGGGCCGAGGCCGCTCCGGTCCTGTCGGGGGGGCAGATCCAGCGGCTGGCCCTTGCGCGGGCGCTTTACGGCGATCCGAAGCTGATCGTGCTGGACGAGCCGAACTCGAACCTCGACCAAGAGGGCGACCGGATGCTGGCCGGCGCCATCGCCGAGATGCGCCGGCGCGGCAGCACGGTGGTGGTCATGGCCCATCGGCCCGGGGTTCTGGCGGCGGTGAACAAGATCCTAGTGCTGAAGGATGGCCATGCCGTGGCCTTCGGCCCGAAGGAAGAGGTTCTGGGAAGCAAAGAGGCCGCCCCCGCTGCGCCGCCGCGCCCGGCGGCGGTGGTCACGCCGATCCGCCGCGAAACGCCCGCCCGTGGCCGGGCCGCGCTGTTCGCGCTGTTCGACACGCTGGACAGCGGCGAGGACAGCGTCACGCACGGCGGAGAGCCGGCACCCGCGTCCCGCCAGCCGCGCGGGGCCGAACCGGCGAGTGAAAGGCCGATCCCCGGCAATTCCGTGACGCCGCCGCGCGCCATACACGCAGGAGAGTGACCCCGTGGCCCCCGTCGCCCTGCACCCCGACCCCCTGCCCGATGCCAATGCGCTGACCGCCCGCACCTTCGCGGCGCATGGCCCGCTGGACGCGCTACGCGCCCTGTCCGGCGCGCGCCCCCCGACGACCGGACTGCCGAGGGGCGAAGGGCAGGTGCGAACCGGGTTCGGCAGTTCCATGCGCCTTGCGATGCTGGCCAGCCTCGCGCTTTTCCTGGTGCTGATCCTCTGGGCGGCGCAGACCCCGATCAGCGGCGCGGCCATCGTCGAGGGCAAAACCGTGGTCCGGGGCCAGCCGCGCGATCTGCAACATCTCGACGGCGGCATCGTCACCGCGATCAACGTCAGGAACGGCGACCTCGTGCGGGAAGGCGAGGTGCTAATGGAACTGGACCCGACCCTGCTGAAGGTGAACCTCGACATCGCCCGCAGCCGCTTGGCCGAGGATCTGGCAAAAAAGGCCAGGCTGACAGCCGAGCAGCGCAGGGCCGGGGTTCCCGATGTCGCCGCCGTCGCCGCGATGGCCGAGGCGGCGCATCTGGGCCAGGCGGATCTGACCGGCCCTGTCGCCGGTCAGGCGCAGATCATGGCCGCCCGGGCCGAGGTGCTGAAGGGGCAGCGCGACCAACTGACCGAAAAGACGGCGCAATTCGACAATCAGGCCGCGGGACTCGACGCGGTGATCGCCTCGCAACAGGAGCAACTGGGCTATCTCGACCGCGACATCGCCAATATGGAAAAGCTCGCCGCCTCGGGTCTTTTGCGCGAGGGGCAACTGCTCGACGCCAAGCGCAACCGCGCCGAACTGCTGGGCCAGATTGCCTCCTACCGCTCGGACCGGGCGGGCATCGCCAATTCGGTCCGCGATGCCGAGATCGGGGTGGCGCAGGGCGAACGGCAGTTCCGCGAGCAGGTGGCGACCGACCTCGGCGAGGTGACCGCCGGGATCGGCGAGCTGGTGTTGCAGATCGTCACCACCCGGAAGCAGCTCGACCGGGTCGAGATCCGCGCCCCCGTCACCGGCATCGTCCACGAACTGAAGATCACCACCCTGGGAGGCGTAATCCCCGCGGGCCAGACCGTGGGACAGATCGTGCCGACCGGAGAGGGGATGGAGTTCGAGATGCAGCTTCCCGCCCGATCGGCCGACAGCGCCCATCCGGGCCAGGTGGCGCGGCTGAAACTGACGGCCCTCGATCCGCAGCGCACGCCCGAACTGAAGGGTACGGTTTCCCGCATCTCGCCCACCTCGATCATGGACGAGCAGACCCGGCAGTCCTTCTACCGGGTCGAGATCACCGTGCCGCCGGAGGAGCTCGCCCGGCTGGGGGACGAGATCCTGCTGCCGGGGATGCCGGTCGAGGGGTTCTTGGAAACCGGGCAGCGTTCGGCGCTCGACTGGCTGGTGCAGCCGCTGGCGAACCATATGCGCGGGGCGTTCCGCGAACGCTGAAGACCGCATCCTACAGCGGCCCATGGGCGAAGTCGTCCCAGATCATCCCGGCGACCGAGCGGCTGACGAACCCGCCCCGCATATCCGTCAGGTCGGCCACCAGGGTGCCACTGTTCGCCAGCGTGGCTCCCTTGTAGACCCGCCAGGCGGCGCCCTCGACCTCCAGCCGCAGCTTGTCGACCGGCACCGCCGCGTTGCCCGGGGCATTGGTCGGACCGAACAGGGCATTGCCGATCCGCCCGCCGACCGACAGCAGCCCGGTGGTGACGTTGGCGCGCAGATGGACGTAGTTCTGGCTGTTCTGGATCAGCGCCACCCCGCCGCCGTTGATCAGCGCATGGGTGGTGGCCTCGACGTATCCGGCCGAGCCGACCGACAGATCCGAGCAGGCGATGCCGGTTTCGGTCGTCTCGCCCGTCACGATCTGGCCGGACACGACGCCGAAGGCGGTGGCGCTGCCAAACAGCACGGTCCAGTCTCCCCCTGCCAGCGGGCCGTCGGCGCGGGCGAAGGTGTCGCTGAAGCCGGAGGCGGCCGCCGCCGGGGTGAACGGGCTGCTGGCCTCCGACAGACGCACCGCCCGATAGGCGGTGCCGTTGGTCAGGCCGGTCAGGCTGTCGGTAGGCCGGAGCAGGGCATTGGCGGCCGTAGTCAGCACGCCATAGGTGAAATCGGCGGCGGGGGCGACGAGATAGGGCATGAGCGGTTTCCTTACGCGGTGACGGTAGCGGACGCATCGCCCGCGACAGCGATGGGGGTGACAGGTGCAGCGGGGGCGCTGACCACGATGGCCGAGGCGTCGCCGGCGGTGATCGACCAACCGGCCGGTTCCGGGTCGGGCCGCACGACCGTGATAGGGTTGGCGAGGATCGCGGCCGCCGGCATCGGACGGATGTCGATGCCCTCGATGCCGGCGATCGGGCTGACGGCCACGATCGGGTAGTTGGCCCAGGCGTCGGCCTGATAGTCCTCGGGCGTATCCATACAGCCGCCCGCGCCGCCGCGCCCGAAGGCGATGGTGTCGCCCAGATAGAACCGTGTGTTGCCATCGTTGGGGTAAACCCGGACTCGGCCTGCCACGATCTCGGCCCGCGTGGCCGGCAGGCCGTTGACCTCGAAGCCAAAGACCTCGGTCCGGTGCGGAAAACCGGCATCCAGCGCCGCCCAGCCCTTTACCCGGCGCGTCGTGGTGATCGCCCCGGCGCTCGACCAGATCTCGAAATACGAGCCATCCGCCGCCCATGCGGACTGGTCGAAGACCGGCACGGCGAAATCGGCCAGCCCTGCGCCAGCGCCAGCGCGGTGTAGCGCGCCCACCGGGGTGCCCCGTGGATCGACTGGTTGCCGGGATGGGGCGTATCCGTCCAGGTCGATCCGCTGGCATAGCCATTGAGATAGGACAGCGGCTCGATGCCGAGGGGCAGCAGCGCCGGCTCGGCCGAGGCCGCGACCGCTGTCCGCCACGACGCCCGGATAATCGGGATCGCGCCGATGGCCTGATCGGCCAGCCCGTCCGCGCGCTTCAGCAGGGCATTGCGCATGTCCTGGGTGATGTCGAAGCGGTGCGGGCCATAGGGCAGCCAGCGGGTGTGGGCATAGTCGTAAAGCTCACCCCAGTAATGGCTGGCCGTCCAGGCTGCCTGATACCCGCCCGGCATGGTCGCCGGGAATGTGATCGGGGTCCCGGCCACGGTGCGGCCGAACATCAGCCGGTGCATGACCTCGCCATAGGTCGGCCCCTGGCTGCGCGGATCGGCGAACCAGGACATCGAGGCCAGCCCGACCGACTGCCCGTCCGCCGTCGCCAGTTGGTGCAGCGCGACCTCATTGGCCCAGAGCCGCGCGGCATTCGCGTCGTCGAACAACTCGTCAACGCCGGCCCCCGCGACGGCGTGGAACACCAGCGCGAATTTGTCGCCCGGGGCGATCTCGTGCAGTGCATTGGCCAGCGCTGTGACCGAGGTGCCGATGGGCGCGTCCGCGGTGACATGGCGCACCTGCGAGGGCGTCAGGCTCGGCCCCAGCACCTGCACCATATCGGGGGCTGCGAGCGTCTCGCCGGTCGCCACATTGGTGGTCAGGATACCGACCAGCTCGGATTGCCCCCACAGCGCCCAGACATGGCCCACGCCGAAGCGGTTGACCGTGGTGGCGGTGACGGTCGGGGCCGCTGCGAGCCGGACCTGCGGCCGCAGCCAGGCGGCATTGCGGCCCGGGGTGATCGCGCCAGCCCAGGTGCCGTCCGCAGCGGCGGTGGCGACGGTCGTCCAGCCGGTGACCGGGGTTCCCGTCTCGGTGACGGCGCGGGTCTGCACCGCCGCCCCCGCCGTGGCCGTGCCTGACAGGGGCACGCCGGCCATGTTCAGCCCCCGCGCCGCACCGCTGTCGAACAGCACCCTGTCGCGCGAGAAATCGGAAAGCGTGATCGTGCCGCCCCCGACCGGCGGCAGGGACGGGCGGTGTTTGCGGATGCTGCTGGTCGTGATGCTCAGCGCCATGCTCAGAGCCATCCGTAAAGCAGGGCGGTCGTGCCCGTCGCCAGAACCCGCACCGCCGAGACGGGCAGAATGTCCCCGGCCTCCAGCTCGTAGGGCAGGTCGGCGCCTTCGGCGTCGCGCAGCACGGCGGTGCCGGCGGAAACGCAGTAAAGCACGCGGGGACGGACCGGCAGATCGGTCCCGTCCGAAGGGGTCACGCCGAAATGCCGGGTTGCGGGCGCCTCAAGGCTGCGCGCCTGGTGCTGGAACGGGTCGGACATGGATGCGGATCTCCTGGCGGGGGGCCGCGATGCGCCCCGGAAAGGAGCGGCCGCAGCGGATGCCCGCAGGATTTGTCGTGACCGGTTAATTCCGCTCTGAGCCACCGCCCTGAGGCAGAGTGCGCAGGAGGATCAGACCTCCCGGGTGGACAGATCGCGCGCCCGGCCCCGGTCCACCATGCGGCGGGGCAGGGTCAGCGCGAGGCGCCACATTTCCGAGGCGGCCAGCCCGGCAAGGACCGATCCGAAATAAATCAGCAGCACGGTGGTCGCGACGTTCAGATATTCGTTGATACGGAAATGGACGATCCATGTCACGAACGGGTGGCAGAGATACATGAAATAGGTCGCGCCGGCCGCATAGACCAGTATCTTGCCTGCCCGCCACGGCACCCGGACCGAGGGCACCGCCAGCAGCACCGCCAAGGCCCCGGCCATCCACCACGCCCGGCCGGTCATGGGCCCGAACTGGTCGAGCCCCAGCACCAGTGCCAGCACGACGACCAGCACCTTCTGCCATGTTTCGCGCGCGAAACATGTGGCCTGGCCCAGAAGGAACATCCAGGCCCATGCGTCGAGCGTCTGGTTGATCTCGTTTCCGTTCTGCAACCAGACCGCGCCCGCCCGGCGCAGCGCCGTGGCCAGCGCCACCAGCACGATCATCGTGGCGAAAGGCTTGTCGCGCATCAGCGGCCGGAATCGCGGGATCAGGAACAGAACGCAGACGAGGATCATGCAATGGATCAGGGTTTCCACGAACCAGTAGCTGAACATCGCCCCCCGCTCGGGGATCGTCAGCACGAAGGTGCTGACCAGCAGATACCAGCTGACCGACAGCGCCGCCGCACCCGCCGCCAGCATCACCGTCACGAACAGGAAATAGGGCAGCACCAGCCGCATCGCCGTGCCCCTGATGAAGGGCAGGACCTGCCCTTCCAGAAAACGCGGCAGCTGGACCATCGCCATGCTGTAGCCGGCCAGCGCGAACAGGATGCCGGACCCGCCGCGCAGGCCTTCGGTATAGTCCGGCGCGCCATGGCCGATGAAGATCAGCGAGATCGCCAGCAGACGCAGGATCACATCGGTGTTGATCGTCAGCCGCCGGCGTGTGCCGCCCCCGGCAGGGCGTGTTGCCGCATGGGCATCGGCCAGCACCTGCAGTTCGCGCACCGGCATAGACTCCCAGCCCTGCGGGGCGGTGCCCAGCATCTCTTCGATGCCGATCGACACCTCGACATAGGCCAGGGAATCGCCGCCCAGACCGGAAAAACTGTCGCCTCCGCCCGGAAGGGCACAGTTCATCGCATGGGCGAAAAGTGCGGCCACATCCCGCCGCCCCGCCGGGGCCGCAACCGCCTGGGCCTCGGCGGCAAGGGCAAAGCCGGTTTCACGCAACATCATGTAATCGGTCTTGCCCGAGGCCAGGACCGGGAGCCCCTTGAGCGTCCAGGCGAAGATCGCGGCGAGCGGCAGGCCGCAGGCGGCGGCAACGGTCTGGCGCGCGGCCTCGGGGTCGCCCTGGCGCACCGCCAGCAAAAGCTTGCGGTCGTCACCGGTGACGATGGCGGTGAAACCTGCCTCGCGCAGGATGCGTTCCACCTCATCGAAGCCGATGCGCAGACCGGCGATCTTGCTGAACCGGCTGGTGCGCCCGACGATGCGGTAAAGCCCGGCGGGGGTCAGCTCGGCGATATCGCCGGTGGCCAGCGCGTCAAGCTCCGGCCCCCTGGCCAGATCGGCGGCCTCCAGCCCGTAGCCCATCATCACGTTCGGGCCGCGATAGATCAGCTCTCCGGCCTGATCCGGGGCGGTGATCGCCGATCCGTCCCCGGCGCGCAGCCCGAAACTGCCGCGCGGGATCGGCACGCCGATACAGTCTGCATGGGTCAGCGCCAGTTCGGACGGCAGATAGGCCATGCGCGCCGTCGCCTCGGTCTGGCCATACATGACGAAGAACCGCAGGCCCCGGTCTCGAGCGAATTCGGCATATTTTGTGACGGTTTCGGGTGGCAGACGCCCCCCCGCCTGGGTCAGCGCCTTCAGGCTGGCGGGCGGATCGTCGCGCAGGCCGAGCCGCTCGAACAACTCATAGGTATAGGGTACGCCGGCAAGATCGGTCACGCCCTCGCGGTCGAGCAGCGGCCGGAACTCCAGGTCGATGACCGAGGCCTCGGTCAGCACCACCCGCGCGCCCGCCAGCAGGAACGAGTTCAGCACCGACAGGCCGTAGGAATAATGCATGGGCAGCGTCGTCGCCGCGATGCGGGTCTCGTCCAGGCCCAGATATTCGGCGATGGAACGGGCGTTTTCGTGCAGATTCGCCCGCGACAGCCGCACCAGCTTGGTGCTGCCGGTCGAGCCGGAGGTCGACAGCATCACCCCCAGATCGGGATGCAGATCTTCCGGCAACCCCGGACCCGGTGTCAGCCCCCTGTCCTGCCGCCAGATCAGATCGGGGCCGAAACGGGCGACGAGATCCTTGCCCGGATCGCCCGCGCCCGGCGCGCCGAGGATCACCGGCCAGCGCGCGCGCAGGGCGCCAATACAGGCAGCCACCGCCTCGGGCGTGTTCTGCATCTCGATCAGCAGCAGGCCGCGGTCGCGGCCGGATACCCGGCGCAGTTCGGTGCCGAAGATATCGGCCATCCGCGCCAGCCCGGCATAGGTGACGGTCGTGCCGTCTGCGCCCACTAGGGCCGGACGGTCGCCCCGGGCTTCAAGGTCGTCCGCGAAATGGATGTCTGTGGTCGCGGTTTCCATGGTCGATCCTGCAAGATGGTGTGGTGATTGTCCGGGGTGCGCGATGTCCTGGCCCCCGCATATGTCCTGGCACTGTCACGGAAGGTCGGGGGCCCTGCCCGGCGCGGGCCTGCGGCGCAGGACCGGCTCAAGGATGATCCCGGCGAGCCGGGCGCACAGCCGCTCGACCGCCTTCACCACCGGAATGACCAAGGGCAGCAGCGCCAGATGCAGCACAACGACGGCCATTGCGATGGTAGCCGGCAGCCAGCCGGGATAACCGGCCCCCACCGCCGCGCGCAGCGGGCCGGTTCCCAGAGCGAGGAAGAAGCCGTTCAGCAGCAGAAGCGGCAGGGTATTGCGCCCGATCCGGTCAAAGACCGCCAGTCCCCCTTCGGGCAGCCACCGCGCCAGCAGGGCCGAGACCAGCAGCACCGTCAGGCTGCCCGCCGCCGCGCCCGCAAGGAAGGCGGGCGGAAAGCCGTAATCTCCGATGATCATCCGCACCATGAAATGGCCGTAAAGCAGATCGGAGCCGCAGCTTTGCGACGGGTTCAGCGTGCAGCCGCGGTTTGTCCATGCCGCGATCAGTGTCACAGCTGCGGCGGCGATGGCGGCCAGGGCAATGGCCAGGGGCCTGCGCCCTCCCGCCTCTGCCAGCCGCCCCAGCAGAAGCGGCGCCGTCCTGGCCCCGACCAGGTAAAAGGCCAGACCGGCCCACCAGGTCTGTATCTGGAAGCAACGGATCTCGGTGGTCATCGACAGGACAAGGCTGGCGGCCGCCAGGCCAAGGGCCGCGATCCGGGCGGCCGGGCTGCCTTCCAGCACGGCCTTTGCCAGCACCCGGACGACGGCCAGCGAAACCAGGAACCAGGTGACGCCGATACTGAACCCACCCAGCAGGACCACCGCGCGCAGCACCGATCCGGGCGAGGCCCATCCCTCTCCGGCCACGCCTTCGGCCAGAACGCCCGCAATATGCGAAATCTGCGTCAGCAGGATCAGCGCCAGAGATCCCTTCAAGATATCCGGCCAGGCGCGCGCCCTGTGCATCAGGCCGGACAGCAGGAAGAACAGCGGCATATGAAAGGCATAGATGACCTGCACCGCCGCATGTACCCCGGGGCTGAAGGTCGTGGGGCGGATCGCGAACAGGATCAGCACATGACCGACGATCACCGACACGATCCCCAGGGACCGGGCGATGTCGAGAAGAGCGATACGTTTTCCTGTCTGGGCCATGGGCCTGTCACCGGGTCTTCGGGGGGGGGATTGCGGGCGGGATACACGGATGACCGGACTGAAAAGATGCTATGCTGCCTTGCAGCATGGACGCAAGTCCGCCGTGCCCCCCTGGGCGGAGATCGCCGGTTTCCGAAGGGATCCCCCGGCAGCCTCCCACACCGAAAAGACGGCATATGCTGCCAGCGAATCGTCACCCCGGCCCGAGGAAACCGCAGGTCGGGCGCCCCGATCCCCCGGGCGGAACGTCCCGCCGGGGCGGTGGCAGCCGGCCGGCCGGAGGGCGCTGCCCGAGGTTGATTCCGCATCTGCCCAAATTTTGCTCTGCACTGCGGCATCATTGTGGCGGTTTTGCGGGGGCAGAGCGCCGCAAGCACAAGTCGGGCCATTTTTGGGCCGGGTTTAGCTGGGAAAACACAGGGGGGCGGAGTCGGGAACTGCAATCGGCACGGCGCGATGCGGGCGTGCCTTATGAGAGAAGCAAGGAGCCTCCATGGCCGGCCAAATCTATACGGTTTCAACCAGCGCAGAACTGTTGGCCCTGCTCCAGAGCCACCCCGAGGGCGGAATCGAAATCCGGCTTGAGCCGGGTGAATACGACCTGACCCTGTCGAAATGGCAGGGCGCCGACTACGGGTTCGACAGCAACGTCATCATCACCTCGGCTGATCCCGACAATCCGGCGGTCTTCACCACGATGAAGATCGCCAATGCGGCGAACCTGACCTTCGACAACCTCGTCTTCGACATGACCGCGCCCACCGGACCGATCGCAACGAGCTACAATGTCTTCAGCATCAGCGACAGCAGCAATATCACCGTCACCAATTCGCTGTTCGACGGCGATGTGGCCTCGGGCGCCTCGGCCGATCTGAACGGCTACGGCATCGGTATCGGCCTGCGGGTGCTGAACTCCGAAGGGGTGACGATCGCCGACAACGAGGTCCGCAATTTCTTCGCCGGCATCACCGTGCGCGAATCCTCGGATGTCACGATTTCCGGCAACGACATCCATTCGATCGCCAATGACGGGATCAAGATCGCCGCGGTCCAGGGGTTGCTGATCGAGGACAACTACCTGCACGATCCGAACATCTCGCCTCTGTCCGACTACCACAACGACATGATCCAGTTCTTCACCCTGGATACGACGGCGCCGACGACGGATGTGATCATCCGCGGCAATACCATCGACATCGGTGCCGAGGGGACATGGACGCAGTCGATCTTCCTGCACAACGAGGCGGTGGACGCCGGTGCCGGGACGGAGATGTATTACCAGAACATCCTCATTGAGGATAATGTCATCTACAACTCGCATCTGAACGGCATCTATGTCGATTACGGCGACGGGGTGACGATCAGCAACAACACCCTGGTTCAGGTGCTTGACCAGAATGCCAATGCCGCCGCCAATCCGGTGGTCTGGGTGCCCGGCATCGTGGTCGGCAGCAGCTCGACCGATGTGACGATCACGGACAATGTCACCGGCAGCATCGCCACCACCTCGGGCAAGGGGGCCTGGGTCATCGACGGCAATATCATCGCCCAGAACACCGATCCGAATGCCCCGAATTTCTACGAGAATATCTTCGTCACCTCGTCGATGGAGGCGGACGAGAACGGCAACAACGCTTGGATCGTCGCCCCCGGCAGCGTGGTCGAGACGGCGGGCGCGGGATCCTCGCTGCAACTGCTCGACGATGCGCCCGAAGGGATCGAAGCGGCCTTCGACATCACCTCGGGCGACACGTCGAGCCATACGCTGGTCTTTGACGCGACCACCACCATGGGCAGTTCCGGTGCGCTCGACGAAGACGCCGTCTACACTTGGGATTTCGGCGACGGCACCACGGCGACCGGCGCGCTGGTTCAGCACAGCTATGCCGATACCGACAGCTATCAGGTCACGCTGACCGTCACCACCGCCGAGGGGCTGACCGATACCGCCACCGCCACGGCGAAGACCACCAGCGACACCATCGCCGTCTGGGACAGCGCGACCGGCGCCTTCACCACCGACCACTACGGCGAGACGGTGCTGCTGGCCGATCGGGCCGGCGACAGCGTGCTGGATCTGGGGGCGAAGGGCGCGGTCGCGACCATCGCGCGCGACGATCTTCTGGCCTTCTTCGGCGCCGATGAATTCTCCATGTCGCTGACCCTGCAATCGGGCGAGGCTGCGGACGATTACGGCGAGATCGCCCGGCTGCACAACACTTTCATCTTGTCGGTCGACAAGACCGGCGCGCTGGTCTTCAGCCTGACCACCAACGACGGCACGTTGAAGCTGACGAGCGCCGGCCTGAACATGCTGGACGGGGCCGAACACGACATCACGCTGAACTACGACAGCGCGGCGGGCCTGCTGGAAATCGTCGCCGATGGCGAGGTCGTGGCCTCGGGCGATCTGACCGGCACGCTGCCCGCCCGCGCTTCCTGGGGGTTGAGCTTCGGCAATCCCTGGGGCAGCCAGAACTTCGACGGCACGCTGTCGGGGTTCTCGCTCGAAGTGCCGGGTCAGTCCTGGTACGAGGATTACTCTGGCGATCTGGCCGGCGTTTCCGATGGCAGCGAGCCGTCGAAGGGCGAAACCGGGGAGGAAGCCGTCGACGAACCGACCGAGGCGACGGCCGGGGGGGGCGACGGCGGGACCGATACCGATGCGGGCACGGATACGGATACGGGCGCCGGCGGCGCAGTCACGGACGATACGCCGCTGGTCGATCTGGCGGCGATCCTCGCCGGCACCGGGGCCACGGCGATCACGCTCGACGGATCGGGCGTGAAGGCCAGCCTGTCGCGCACGGCCCTGACCTCGCTTTACGGGGCTTCGGGGTTCGACCTGTCCTTCTCTATCCGGTCCGACGGCAGCGCGGGCAATGCCGGCAATGTCGTCATGCTTTACAAGATGTTCGATCTGTCGGTCGATGCGAAGGGCAACCTCGTGGCCCAGGTCACGACCGCAGACGGCAGCCAGACGATCAGGACCACCGGCATCGACATGAACGACGGCGCCGCGCATGAGGTGGGCCTGTCCTACGACAGCGACTCGGGGCTGGTGCAACTGACCGTCGACGGCGATGTCGCGGGAACCGCGACGGCGACGGGCGATCTGATTGACTACGGCTATTGGAACCTGAACTTCGGCAACCCCTGGATCGGCGACAACTTCACCTCGACCATCACCGAATTCAGCCTCGATACGCCCGACACCGCCACAACCGACATCGCAGTCGGGGATATGCCGGTACTCGACGATTACGTCCTCGACATCGCCGCCCATACCGGCAGCGACAGCATTCTGCTGAGCGAAGACATCAGTTCGCAAAGCCTTGGCAAGATCGCGGAATTCGCGGATTCCGACCGGATCGGCATCTCGATGGACTTCACCCTCGCCGACAGCGACAGCAGCAGCGGCGTGCTGCTGACCAGTGGCGGCAACCTGACCGTGCTGGTCGAGGACGACGGGATCACCGTCAAGGTGGCGACGGGTTCGGGAACCGTAGCCTTCCACAGTTACGATCTGGGGCTGCAGTCGGGCGACGGCAACACGCTGGTCGTGCTGCTGGACACCGAGACCGACCAGTTGCAGGTGATCGTCAACGACGCCCTGGTGATCGACGAGACCGGGACCGATCTCGTCTTCTCGCGCGGGTTGGGGCAGATCTGGTATGTCGGTTCGCCCTGGGCCGATTCCGTCGAAGGGCAGATAAGCGATCTGCGGCTCGACGACGACTTCTCTTTCGTCGAGATGCAGAAGCATGAGGACCTTGTGAACGTCTGAGCCGCGCCAGTAGCCCGCGCTCCGGCAAATCGCCGCATGTGCAACTTCGGGATGCAGAAAGCGTTTTGCCACGGCACCAAATCGGTTAAGTTCCCGGCAGGGCAGGAACCCGCTGTGCCGGACCTCTCGGGTCCCGCATGCGGTCAAGGGGTTACGGATGAGCGCCAGCCATGTGTCGGAAGCGGGACGGACGGCCTTTGCCCAGGCGGATCCCGACCCCCGGGTCGCCGCCCGACCGGTGCTGAGCATCATCGCCCCCCACCTCAATCAGCCCGACTATCTGGCGGCCTTCCTGCACTCGCTTTACAGCCAGTTCGATATGAGCCGGGTCGAGGTGATCGTGGTCGACAACGGCTCGCGCGAAAGCCCGGCCGCCGTGGTCGCGCCCTGGCCTCAGGTGATCCTGGGGGCCGAATCCGAACTCGGACCGGGTCCCGCACGCAACCAGGGAGTGACTTTGTCCCATGCGCCGATCATGGCCTTCACCGATGCCGATGTGCTGTTCGATCCGGACTGGATGGCGCGGCTGCTGAAACGGTTCGAGGACCCCGCGACCAAAATCATCGGCGGCGAGGTGCGGGTCTTCCCCCTCGACCCCGAGAACCCGACCCCGGCCGAGGCCTATGAGCAGGTCTATGCCTTCCCCCAACGCAAATACATCGAGGAGCAGGGCTTCTCTGTCGCCGCCAACCTCGCCATGCGGCGCGAGGTCTTCGATGCGGTCGGCCCCTTCGTCGGCATCTCTGTCGCAGAGGATACCGAATGGGGCCAGCGGGCGACGAAGGCAGGGTTCCGCACGATCTATACGCCCGAGGTTCTGGTCCATCATCCGGCGCGGCCCACGATGGATGCGCTGAAGCGCAAATGGGATCGCAACATCAGCCACCATTACGAGGCCCATGCCCAGGGTGCCGCCGGCAAGGTGAAATGGCTGGTCAAGGCCGGGGCGTTGCTGGTCTCGCCGCTGGTCAACATTCCCCGCCTGCTGACCACGCCGCGGCTGAAGACGTCGCGCGACCGCTGGCGGGCCTTCCGCGCGCTGGCCGAACTGCGCGCCTATCGCGCGCGCAAGATGCTGTCGATCCTGATCCGTGCCCGGACGCGGCAGGCGAATATGCGCTGGAACCGCGACTAGGCACGATTGACGGTTGCCATGCCGCGTTGCGGCACGCAGAAACGGGTCAAAGACTTGGCGCAAAGCAAAGGTTCGGCCATGAAACGGGTTTCCCTTGGAACGACGGGGACAGAGACATCGGTACTCGGCTTCGGCTGCGCCTCGCTCGGCTCGCGCGTTTCGGCCGAGGCGGGGCTGCGCGCCATGGCCGACGCACATGAGAAGGGCGTCGCCTGGTTCGACCTGGCCCCCGCTTATGG
>JAATGA010000439.1 GCA_015654855.1 Rhodobacterales bacterium | reverse complement strand
TGGGCCTGGACCGGCGGCGCGCAGGAAGATGCGGCGCTGCTGACCGCGATGAAAAAGGGCACCAACGCCACCCTGTCCGCCCGCTCGGGCAAGGGCACGCAGACGAAGGACACCTTTTCGCTCCGCGGCTTCACCGCCGCCGTGGGCGAGGCCGAGGGCCGCTGCAAGTAAGCCTTCCGAAGCGGAAAACGACAGTGCGCGCCCCGTCCTGACGGGGCGCTTTCGTTTTTGCGGGGAATCGCGTATAGCACCGCCCGGACTAGCAGCCAGATCGCCTGTCGCAAGGCCAAACCCAAAGGATCTGCCACATGAACGCTCCGCTGATCGCGCCCGCCGGCGCGCCTGCCGCCGCTATCACCCAGGATGTCCTGACCATTCCGCGCAAGCTGCCCGAGGGCGGCAAGACCAACCTCGTCGGCCTGACCCGCGATCAGTTGCGCGAGGCCCTGGTCGCCGCCGGCACGCCGGAGAAACAGGCCAAGATGCGGCTGGGGCAGTTATGGCAATGGGTCTATCACTGGGGCGTGCGCGACTTCTCCGCGATGACCAACCTGGCCAAGGATTACCGCGCCCTGCTCGCCGAGCATTTCACCATCGAGCTGCCCGAGGTCGTTACCCGTCAGATTTCCAGCGACGGCACGCGGAAATATCTGGTGCGCATCGCCGGCGGGCACGAGGTCGAGGTCGTCTATATTCCCGAGGAAGGGCGCGGCACGCTCTGCGTCTCCAGCCAGGTCGGCTGCACCCTGACCTGTTCCTTCTGCCATACCGGCACGCAAAAGCTGGTCCGCAACCTGACCGCCGGGGAAATCGTGGGCCAGGTCATGGTGGCCCGCGACGACCTGGGCGAATGGCCGGTTCAGGGTGCGCCGAAGGACGAGACCCGGCTGATCTCCAACATCGTGCTGATGGGCATGGGCGAGCCGCTCTATAACTTCGACAATGTGCGCAATGCGATGAAGGTGGTGATGGACAACGAAGGCATCGCCCTTGGCCGTCGCCGCATCACCCTGTCGACCAGCGGCATCGTGCCGGAAATCGCCCGGACCGCGCAGGAAATCGGCTGCCTGCTGGCGGTCAGCTTTCACGCCACCACTGACGAGGTGCGCGACCGTCTGGTGCCGGTCAACAGGAAATGGAACATCGCGACGCTGCTCGATGCACTGCGCGACTATCCGCGTCTGACCAATTCGGAACGTATCACCTTTGAATACGTGATGCTGGACGGGGTGAACGACAGCAAGGAAGACGCGCATCGCCTGGTCGAACTGATCCGCGGCATTCCGGCCAAGATCAACCTGATCCCGTTCAACGAATGGCCCGGTGCGCCCTACAAGCGGTCGTCGAACAACCGCATCCACGCTTTTGCCGACATCATCCACAACGCCGGTTATGCCAGTCCGATCCGCACGCCGCGCGGCGAGGACATCATGGCCGCCTGCGGACAGTTGAAATCGGCGACCGAGCGCGCCCGAAAATCCCGTGCCGCCATCGCCGCCGAAGCCGGGATCTGACGCCCTAGGGCTGCAAGGCCGCGGCCGCCCGTGCAAGCTCTGCCGGCGTCAGCGTGCCGTTGCTGTCGAAGTCGAACAGCCAGGCGACCTGAACGCCCCGGCGGTTGCCCGAAATGCCGCCCTGCCGCCGGTTCGCCTCTTGCGTGACGACTGTCCTGATCTCCCCAAGGTCGAGCAGATTGTCCTCGTCCGTATCGCCGAGGATGAACAGTTCGGCCATGTTCCGTTCGGAATTGCCCGAACTGGCCAGCGCGGTGCGCAGTTCTTCGCGCGAGATCTGCATGTCGCCGTTCAGATCCGCCGAAAATACCCGACCGATCAGATCGCCCCTGATGCGTGCATTCGCAACCAGGTCGGCCTGACCAAAGGCGTAGTCCTCGCCCAGAACGAACCCCTCGCTGCGCAGTCCCGCCATATCGGCGAGCGTCGCCAGGGGATTGTCGCTTTCCGCAATTGCCGCCCTGTTGCGCACGAGGGAATCGAGCGTGCGCAACAACATCGGATTGCCCTCCGCCCGCTGTCGCAGAAGAGCGAAATCCGGGCTGGAGTCGACGAAATCTCCGCTGCCGACGCTTATCCCGGTCTCCGCATGGCCCGAAATGGATGCGGAAAGGCTGCCGGCGATGAAAAGCACAAGGGCGGGCAAGCGGCGCATGACGGGATCCTGAAACCTGAAACGGTACAGGCGGATCATCCCGCAAGATCTTGACGAAATTGCGATCCTGCGGAGCGGGACGCGGGGGCCTGAGCACGGCCCGCGCGCCCTCTTCATCTCAGACCGTGGCGATCACCCGCGCCGGCCCGCCGGTGCCGCCGCGATGTTTCGGCGCGCCAATGAAGACATTCGCCCCCTTCGCCGGCAATTGGTCGAGGTTCGCCAGCCCCTCGATCCCGAACCGGCCCGAGGGCAGCCAGGAATAATGCACCGCGAAATCGGCCGAATTGCCGGGGTCGAGCGACATGGTATCCACCCCGATTGAGGCGGCGGCGGTCTGTTGCAACAGATCGGTGGCCGATTTGCCGAAACCGGGGAAGGCCAGGGTCCCGGTCGCATCGTTGCGCCAGGACGGATCGCCGATCTTCTTCGTCCAGCCCGAGTTCATCGCGACGCAGGCTCCCGCCGGAATCTCGCCATTGGCGGAAATCCATTTCTCGATATCCTCGGCCTCGACCGTGGCATTGACGTCCTCGGCCGCTTTGGCCGTGATGTCGACGATGCACAGCGGCGCGACAAGGTTTTCCACCGGCAGCGCGTCGACCGAGGTGCCGTCTTTGGAAAAGTGCAGCGGCGTGTCGATATGGGTGCCGGTATGTTCAAAGATCGTCAGTTTGAAAAGCTGATAGCCGTCCTTTTCGAACACCTTGTCGGGTTCGTAAATGATCCCCGGCTTGCCGTCGA
>JAATGA010000201.1 GCA_015654855.1 Rhodobacterales bacterium | reverse complement strand
GTCCGCGCCGCCGCCGCCCAGCCTGGCGAATTCGACCAGCGCCGCGGTGCCGAAGGTCGAGGCCGGGGCGGTGATGCTGATCCGGCCCGCCAGCGCGGGGCTTGCCAGATCGTTCCACGAAGTCGGCACGGGGATGCCCGCTTTGGCAAGTTCCTCTTCGTTGTAGATCAGGCCAATGGCCAGCGCGTTGGTCGTCAGGATCTCGGTCTCGCCCGCTGCGTTCTTGCTGTATGCCCAGTCATATAGGTCCGAGGTCGACGGCGCCCTGGCGGTGTCGATCGGGGCGCAGAGGCCGGTCTCGCAGGCGCTGATGCCGACCGCCACGTCCCAATGCGCAACCGAGACCCGCGGGTTCGGCAATTGCGCCGAGATCCGTTCGATCATCTTCGCCGAGCCGATTTCTTCGGCGACCAGATTCACGCCCATTTCTTCCTTCAGCTTCGGCGCGATATAGGCCATCACATCGTCGCGGTGGTTGGGCGAGATGCTCAGATAGGCCTGCATCTCGGTGCAGGATTCCTGCGCAAAGGCTCCGGTCGCCGCTACGCCGGAAAGCAGCGCCACCCTGGTCGTGACCGCAAGGGTCTTCACGAATTTGTCCACATCCGTCTCCTGCTGGTTGCCGTTGTTGGTGCCCGCCTGTTTCGCTGACGGCAGGTTTGGCCACTCATGAAAACAGAAATTGCACTTATTGAAACAAAATCAGCAATCAATTTGGCTGCAATAATCGTTAGTGATGACAATTTGTGCAGGGATTCCCGAGTTCCCGGCGCTGATTTAGGCAGTTAAGCGTCGGAAATCGGTCATTTCGACGCATAGACCGGCGCGAGTCGGTCTCGCTCAAAACTGAAAAGCAGCGCGTGAAATGTGCTATGACGTGCAATTCGTGTTGCGGAACAGGGGGCCGTCGCCGCCTGCAGGCGGCAGCGCGTACTGCCGGCGGGCGACGGCCGGCCTCTTCATCTTCTCGGTCGGTGTCGTCGATGGACAAGGCGCCATCGGCCCCGTCTTCTGCCCTTCGACCACTCCGCGCCTGCGCCATTTCGCGACCGTTCGGGTTGTCCCCGAGGTCCCGGGTTCGATCCGCCCCGGAAATCCGCCAGCGCGCATCCAACGCCAGGCGCTGCCGATGGAGGCAACGAGGCGCCCGGCCAGTCGCTCGACGGTCGGATACCGGATCTTGGGAGGGAGGGGTTACTCACGCTTTTCCCCGGTCAGGCGCCCGGGAGCCGGGGCGATCCCCTCGCATGGCTCGCGGAGATGTACCCCTGGCAATTTCTCTTTCTGGCGAAGGGTGCTTTCCCACTGCGATGCCCCGATCGCGCATCACTGGCGCAATGCAGCCCGGAGCGGCGACGGACGAACATCTGCGAAGTGCGGCTTCGCAATTCAGGTCCATTTTTCAGGAAAATCAGTGGTGCCCAGAGCCGGAATCGAACCAGCGACACGCGGATTTTCAATCCGCTGCTCTACCAACTGAGCTATCTGGGCACCGTGCCGAAGAGTTGCCCCTTCGATGGACGGCCTGATACGCGAGGCGCACGGGACTGTCCAGAGGGAAGGGCGAAAAAAAGCGCAGGCTTGCGGGCTGCGGGATCCGCACGGCGCCAGAGCGGTTCGAGCTCTGGCGCAACGGCTTTCCGACCTCGCGCCCCGGTGTTGAGGCGAAAGCTCGCAGGCGCGGGCGCGTCGTTCCGGCTCACCCCGGTTCGGGTCGAAGACGGACTTTTTTCTTTGCGGCCGGAGGGTTGGCGCGCGATCCGCATCGGCCCGGTTCCGCGGCACCGGCGACAGGCGGATGGCCCTCGCCCATCCGCCGCAACCTGCCACCCCGACCGCAAAACGCCGCGCGGCCCTGCCGCTCAGTCGAGACGGAACAGCTTGTCGCGCGCCCCAGCCCCCCGCACAAGCGTCAGCCGCGACTTCGCCACGCCGAGCGCGCGGGCGAGAAGTTCGGCCACCGCCGCATTCGCCCGGCCATCTTCGGGCGCGGCGGTGACGGCGCAGCGATAGTGGCCCGCCTGACGCTCCAGGCTGTTGCGCCGCGCACCCGGGATCACCCGCAGCGCGAATTCCGCGCCCGGCAAGGCCAGGTCGGCCCAGTCCCCCCTGGTTTTCGTCTGCCGGTCCATCGCCATCCCCTCTGGCCGCGACCCTGCCCCGCGCCTAATCTGTCCGCAATGCCCAAAACGGAGTCGGCCCACGATGACCACCGCCTTCCTGTCCGACGAACGCTGCTTCTGGCATGTGGGAGGAAACTATACCTTCACTTTGCCGGTGGGTGGACTGGTGCAGCCGCAGGCCGCCGGCGGCCTGCCGGAAAGCCCGGAGACCAAACGGCGGCTGAAGAACCTGATCGAGGTGACCGGGCTGATCGGCGATCTGACGCCCCTGAAGGCCACCCCCGCCGGGTGGGAGGATCTGCGCCGCGTCCATCCCGAAAGCTATCTGACGGCCTTTCGCGACATGTCGGCGGCGGGCGGGGGCGAATTGGGGCTGCGCACCCCCTTTGGCCGGGACGGGTTCGACATCGCAGCCCTTTCGGCGGGCCTTGCGATCGAGGGGCTGCGGCAGGTCCTGACCGGCGGGGTGGGCAACGCCTATGCCCTGTCGCGGCCGCCGGGACATCACTGCTTGCCGGATTTTCCGAACGGATTCTGCCTGCTGGCCAATATCGCGCTGGCGATCCGGGCGGCGCAGGCGCGCGGCGAATTGCGTCGTGTGGCCGTGGTCGACTGGGACGTTCATCACGGCAACGGCACCGAGGCGATCTTCCACGACGACCCCGAGGTTCTGACCATCTCGCTTCACCAGGACCGGAACTTTCCGGTCGACACCGGCTTTGCCGATCAGCGCGGCAGCGGTGCGGGCGAAGGCTTCAACCTGAACATCCCCCTGCCGCCCGGGTCGGGCCACAATGTCTATGTCGAGGCGATGGACCGTCTGGTCCTGCCGGCGCTGCGGCGGTTCCGGCCGGAGGCGATCGTGGTGGCCTGCGGCTACGATGCCTCGGCCGTCGATCCGCTGGGGCGGATGCTGGCCACGGCGGAAACCTTCCGCTCGCTGACCGCGCGGGCGATGGCGACGGCAGAGGATCTGTGCGGCGGGCGGCTGCTGCTGGTGCACGAGGGCGGTTATTCCGAAGCGCATGTGCCTTTCTGTGGTCATGCGGTTCTGGAACAGCTTTCGGGCAGCCGGATCACCGCGCCCGATCCGCTGGCCGCGACCCTGGAAAAACGCCAGCCGGATCCGCGTTTCGATGCCTGGGTCTTCACGCAACTGAAGGAACAGGCAGAGGCGGCGGGGCTTTGATTGCGGCTTGAACAAGGGTTCGAGACGGGGCCGGCAGAGGATCTGGGCCGCAGGCGCGGCGCGATCCGCCCAAGCGTGGCCGCGCGCTCTGCGCCAAACGCCTGGTCCGCCCGCTCCGCCCGGCCGGCGTTCGCCCCCCGGCGCGTGCCTTGGGCCGGGGTCGATCATGCCGCGCCAGACGCTCGGCGGGGCCCCGCACGCGCCTCCCCGGCCCAGGCACCCCTCTTCACCCGCCACCGCGCACGGCGCGGGCAAAGGCCGGCGGGCTTTCGCCCAGGCGACGCGACAGCAGCGCGGCCAGGCGGTCCATACCGGCCACACCCTCGGCGGCGCGCACAGCCTCGGCCAGCACGGTGTCGTGGGAATGGCTGGCGATGCCCCCCAAAAAGCCGCGGATATAGCGGCG
>JAATGA010000406.1 GCA_015654855.1 Rhodobacterales bacterium | reverse complement strand
CGGCGCCGGTGGTGGTGAAGATCGTCTTCTTCGGGAAAGCGCCCGGGACCTTTTCGTTCAGACGTTCGGCCAGGCGGACGTAGTTCTCGTAAGGAAGGACCTGGTGGCAGGTGTGGGTGAAACGGTCCAGCTGCTCTTTCACGGCGGCGATGATCTTCGGATGCCGGTGGCCGGTGTTGACCACGGCGATCCCGGCGGCGAAGTCGATGTAGCGGTTGCCCTCGATGTCCCAGACCTCGGCGTTCAGCGCGCGGTCGGCGTAGATCTGGGTCGTCATGCCGACCCCGCGGGAAATCGCCTCGTCGCGACGGCGGCTCACTTCGGCATTCTTCATGTTCGACTCCTGATGGCGGATGGTGCGGAAGGTCCGGTGCCTTCGCGCCGGCATTTGATCAAAAGCGATGGCAAGGTCAACACGGCCCGGGCGCGCCCCGGGGCCGACAGCCGAAAATGCCGGAACGAAAGCGGGACAGACCGCCGTCCGACGGGCAGGGGGTGTGGTTTACCCAAAATTAACCCTGAGATTTACGCCATATTAACCCTCTGTGGTCCACGGTCCGACTCGCGAATGAGGCGAGGTCAGGATGGCTGCGGTTCCGGTCCCGAACACACCCCACCCCACACCCCTGGGCGAAGACCCTGTTCTCTGGCTCCGTCTCATTCGCTCCCGCCGGGTCGGCCCGGTGACCTTTCACCGCCTGATCGAGGAGCATGGCGGTGTCGCCGCGGCGCTGCGCGCGCTGCCCGAGGTCGCGGCCGCCGCCGGCATCGCGAATTACGAACTGTGCCCCGAAGGCGTGGTCCTGGCCGAGATGCGGCAGGCGCGCAAAGTCGGGGCCAGGCTGATCCTGCACGGGGATGTCGGCTATCCGTCTGCGCTCGCCGGGCTGGCGGATGCGCCGCCCGTGCTGTGGGTGCGGGGCGATGCCGCGCTGCTGACCCGGTCGGCGGTCGCGCTGATCGGGGCGCGCAACGCCTCTTCGCTCGGCCTGCGCATGGCCCGGCGCCTGGGCGCGGCGCTGGGCGCGGCAGGGCAGGTCGTGGTCTCGGGCCTCGCCCGCGGCATAGATGCCGAGGCGCACCGGGCCGCGCTCGCCACCGGGACGGTGGCCGTGGTGGCCGGCGGGGTCGATGTCGTCTACCCGGAAGACAATGCCGACCTCTCCCGCATGATCGTCGAGCGGGGCTGCCTCGTCTCGGAACAGCCGATGGGAACCCTGCCGCAGGCCCGGCATTTCCCGGCGCGCAACCGCATCGTCTCGGGTCTCGCCCGGGCGGTGGTGGTGGTCGAGGCGGCGGCGGGCTCGGGCAGTCTGATCACCGCGCGGCTGGCGCTCGATCAGGGGCGCGAGGTCATGGCGGTGCCGGGCCATCCCTTCGATGCCCGCGCCGCTGGCTGCAACGGCCTGATCCGTGACGGAGCGCTGCTGATCCGCGGTGCGGAAGATGTGGTCGAGGCACTTGGCCCCGAGGCGGTGGCGGCACCCGATCCCGCGCCTGCCGCGCGACCAGCCGGTTCCGAACCCGCCGCAAGCGCCGGTCTTACGGGCGGGCCAGCCTCCGCAGCGCCGACCCCGCGACCGGTCGGTGCTTCATCCGCCGACAGATCCGCGTCATCGTCCGCCCCTCCATCCGCGTCCGAGCGCGAGGTGTCACCGACAGCAGCCCCTCTGCCCGGGGCGCGGCGGACCGTTCCATCCGCATCCGGGCGCGAGGCATCGCTGCCGCCTGCCGGGCCGGCGACCGCGGGCGCCGACGATCCCTCGCCGACATATCGGCATCGAAGCATCCCCCGCAGCCCTCAGCCAGAGCGATTCCCGGTCTCGGCCACCGCACCGACATCTGGCCCTGTCGGCAGGGTTCTGCCACAGCCTGTCCCGATACGGCCAGATCCGCCGCCCGCCGCTGCGCTCGGGGATCTGCAAGACCGCATCCTCGCCAGGCTGGGTCCCAGCCCCTTGCCGGAGGACCATATGATCCGCGATCTCGCCCTGCCTGCGGCCGTGATCAGTCCCGCCCTCGTCGCACTTGAGATCGAGGGATGGATCGAACGTCAGCCCGGCGGCCTGCTGTGCCGCCCGGCGAAGGATTAGCCGCGCCGATCGCGGACCCTCGCGCATAAGGAAGGATCCGCGCCCGACTCCCCCGGCTGTCGGGGAGGACCCCGCGAACCCCCGCGCATGAGGAAGGATAGGGGGCGTGCCGGCGATCTGCGCCCCAAGTCTGCCGGCCCCCTTTCGCAGGGGGGCGAGGCTGATTTCGTCCGGGCGGGCCGGGTCCCCGCCGGTGTTGGCAGACGCTCCCCGCGACGGGGCGTTTGGCGGGCACAGCCCAAGGGCGCGGGCGGTGCCGAATGCCGGACCTGTTCAACCTCAGCCGCAAATCGGGATGGCCGGGGCGTGCGGGGCCTGCCGCGACGGCAGGGCGCATCCGCGGACGACAGGCCTGTCCCCGATGCCCCGGGCGTGCGGTGCCTGCCCTGGCCGGAAGGCGCGTCCGACCAGCCTTGCGGACTGCCTGGGCGCGCATTACCCCGCCGCAGCCACCCGCCCGGACCGCTCTTTTCCCCTCGTTTCGCGCGATTGTCCCTGCCGGATTGACATCCCCTATGCTCAACCCCCATGTTCCGCCCCCGAAATGCAGCCGGAGGGCCGCCGGGTCTTCCCGGTCGGCCGAGTGAGGAATCCATGCCCGTCGTCGTTGTAGAATCCCCGGCCAAAGCCAAGACGATCAACAAATATCTCGGTCCGAACTACACGGTTCTGGCCTCTTACGGACATGTCCGCGACTTGCCGCCAAAGGATGGCTCGGTCGATACCGACGACGGGTTCGCCATGACCTGGGAGGTCGCGGCGGAATCGAAAAAGCACGTCCGCGCGATCGCCGAGGCGTTGAAAACCGACGACACGCTGATCCTCGCAACCGACCCCGATCGCGAGGGCGAGGCGATTTCCTGGCATCTGAAAGAGGCGCTCGCCTCCAGCCTGAAGAAGGGCAAGAACGTCAGCCGTGTCACCTTCAACGCCATCACCAAACAGGCGGTGACCGAGGCGATGAAGCATCCCCGCCAGGT
>JAATGA010000127.1 GCA_015654855.1 Rhodobacterales bacterium | reverse complement strand
GCGCCCGCCGCAGCCGCGCCCCGCCGGCGCGGCCAGTGGCTGGCGCTCGCGGGGTGGTTGTTCGGCGGCGGGGCGCTGGCCGGGATCGGCGGTACGGCGGCCTTGCTGGCAGGCCTTGCCGTCGGCCTGTTCCAGCCTGCGCCGGTCATGGCGCTGACCACCGCGCTTTTCGACGAGCCCGCCGCCTCGGTCGAGTTGATGCCGGGATACGACACGCTGCTGAACGAGGTTTCCGCGAATGACTGAGGCACCGACCGACCGCCCCGAACCCGCCATCCGCAAGCCGGGGCGCGGGCTGCGCATCGCGCTGGCCGTATCGCTTGCGCTGAACCTCGCGGTGCTGGGGGTGGTGGGCGGGGCCATGGTGAAATCCGGCGGAAAGCGGCCGGCGGCGATCCACGAACTGGGCTTCGGCCCCTTCACCGACGCGCTGACCCGCGAGCAGCGGGGAGAGTTGCGCAAATCCTTTGCCGCCAGGGGTCCGGGGTTCCGCGCCCTTCGCCGCGAGATGCGCGAGGATGCCGACGTGATCCTGGCGACGCTGCGGGCCGAGCCTTTCGCGCCGGACGAGTTCGCCGCGAGACTGCGGCAGATGAGCGACCGCCTGTCGGGCCGGATGCGCGACAGCGAGCAATTGCTGGTCGGACTGGTGGCGGCGATGTCGCCCGCCGACCGCGCCGCCTTTGCCGATCGTTTGCAGGCCGGGATGGAAGAGGGCGCGCGTGGTGGACGCAAAGACGGCCAGCCCGATCAGCCGCCCGGCCCCGGCGAGATGCCACCGCCGGCTTCCCCGCCGGAGAACTGATCGCAGGGCGGACGGCAACCATGGGCCGACGGTCGCCCGCCCTCCCTTGCCCTTCGTAACGGGAAAGCCATCGGCCAACGGTCGCCCGTCTCTTGCCGTGAACGAAGGGCAAGGGTGACCCCGCCCCGGCACAGTGTCGTCTCCGGGCATCAGCCCCGGCGGCGACGCTCCCGACGCGGGGCCGGCTCATCGCCGCCCGTCCCGTCCGAGGCCGAGGAAAACGCCCCCAGTTCCGCCGCGATCAGATCGAGCGTCGGGGCCGGCCCCTTCGGCGCGGTCTCCAGCGCGTGGCGCATGGCGCGCAGATGCTCCGGCATGGTGCCGCAGCAGCCGCCGATGATCCGCGCCCCGGCGTTGCGCGCCAGCACGGCGTATTCGGCCATCAACTCGGGCGTGCCGTCGTAATGGATATGGCCGTCGTGATATTTAGGGATCCCGGCATTGCCCTTGGCGACGATCGGCCGCTCGGACCCCTGGGCCATAAAGCCCAGAACCGTGCGCATCAGATCAGAGGCGCCGACGCCGCAATTCGCCCCGAAGGCGATCGGCGGGTTCGGCAGCTTTTCCACGAGTTGCGCCAGCGCCGGCGAGGTGACGCCCATCATCGTGCGCCCCGCGGTATCGAAGCTCATCGTGCCGACCCAGGGCATCCCGGCCAAAGCCGCCGCCTCGGCGGCCGCGCGCAACTCCTCGGGCGCCGAGATCGTTTCGACCCACAGCACATCCGCACCGCCCTCTTTCAGCCCCTCGGCCTGTTCGTGAAAGATCTCGACCGCTTCGGCATGGGTAAGCGGCCCCACCGGCTCGAAAATCTCGCCCGTCGGACCCATCGAGCCCGCGACCACCACCGGCCGGCCCGCCGCATCGGCGATCTCGCGCCCGAGGCTGGCAGCAACCCGGTTCAGCTCGCGCACCCGCCCCTCGGCCCCGTGCAGCTTCAGCCGTGCGGCATTGCCGCCGAAGGAGTTGGTCAGAAATATGTCGGACCCCGCCTCGACCGAATTGCGATAGAGGGTACGGATGTTGTCGGGCCGTTCGATGTTCCACGTCTCGGGCGGCTCGCCGGAGCTTAGTCCCATGTTGAACAGATTGGTGCCGGTCGCGCCGTCGGCCATCAGCCAGTCGCGTTCGGAAAGCAGGCGGGAAAGGATGTCGTCGGCCATGGGGCACCTCGTCGGACCTGGATCGCCCCGCACACGGGACGGCGCGCCTTGCCGGGCGCGGTGTCAAATATAAGCCATCGCCCCGGTCAAAAGAAAGGGCCGCCCGCGGATTGCGCGCGGCGGCCCGGACCCTGTGGAAGCCGCGCCGGCGGGCGCGGAGCGTTCAGATCGCGTCCTGGATCTGCGTCTTGGCGACGGGCAACAGTTCGGCCAGCTTGGCGCGGATCTCATCGGCGCCGACTTTGCCGGCCAGATCGGCGGCGAGTTTGCGAACCACATCCTCGCTGCCGGCCTCTTCGAAATCGGCGCTGACGACTTCGACGGCGTAGGCCGCGGCATCGTCACCGGTCTTGCCCAGCAGATCCGCGGCCCAAAGACCGGCCAGCTTGTTCCGCCGCGCCTCGACCTTGAACTGAAGCTCGGCGTCTTTGGCGAATTTGGTCTCGAAGGCGTTCTCGCGATCGTCGAAAGTGGTCATCGTGCGGTCCCTCGCAGGCTTGGCGTTGAGAGTTTCAAACGGTTACGTTCCATATGCCCGCAGGCGGCGCGCCCCGCAAGAGGAAGGGCGCAAAACTTCGCCGTGGCATATCCGCACGATGGACCGGAACCGGCGGAACACTGCCCGGACAACGAGGACGGCCGCGTTCTCGGCCAGCCCGAGCACACGGGCGCAAGCACGTCAGTGGTCGCTTGCGGCTCCATGCGCCGAAGTCCCGCAGGCGGGGTATGATAGGCTATTTTTCGCGGTAGGCATTCTTGCCCAATTGGTGCGGCAGTATACGACGGCATACGCTTCGACCAACCGGGCCGCATGAAGTGCCCGGGACGCCGACCTCCCGCCTGCCGCCCCCACTCGGCAGGCGGGATCCTTGTTCCGGGATCCGAATGCGCATCACAGAAGAGATGGTCA
This sequence comes from Rhodobacterales bacterium, assembly GCA_015654855.1. GTDB lineage: Bacteria > Pseudomonadota > Alphaproteobacteria > Rhodobacterales > Rhodobacteraceae > JAATGA01. The sequence continues at coordinate 10,139 of JAATGA010000127.1, read as the reverse complement.
TCATCGTCGTCCTGATGGTCACCGCAGCAGCAGTAATCGCTTTCGGCTGAGCCCATGCCTCGCACGAAGACCGAGATCATTGTAATCGTCCTGCTGCTCGCGCTGTCTGTCGCGGCAGCGATCCACGGCCCCGACTGAGATGCGGGCGGGGCGTGGTCGTCGGATACCCGGAGGTGTCAGGCGATCAGCAGCAGGCAGCACTCGCCAAATTTGACATCGAGGTTGTCCCCACGGGAAATGGGTCTATGCCTTCGCGGTGACAAAGGACAGCCGTCCGGGCGATCGGATCCTGGATGCCGAGGTGCGGGTTTACAAATCTGCCGCCGACTTCACGAGTAGTGAGAAGGACGCAGAGCAAGTCCGCCTCTGCCGCGATCCAGGCTCAATCGTCGCAAATCCGGATCTCATTACCCCCTGGACCCTGGCTGCCCCTCCTTTTCGACCGCTCCGCAACGCCGTCAGATCGTCAGCCTTCCGCGCAACCGGACATTTTCGTTGACACGGCCGTCTGTAATAATCCTCTGCTTAACCATCTGAAAAGTAACGCCACGCAATTGACTGGAATCTGCATCGCCCCTTCGCAGATAGTGCGTCGTGAACCTCAAGACCCACCGACGACTGACAATCGCGACGACTTCACCCTTAAACTGCACGCGCAAAGGACCGGCAATGTTCAGAGCGGAAGTCGCCTCAGCACTGCTCTTTCTCGTTGAGGTCTTCGCCGGCTTGACCTTGTTCGGCGGGATCCTTGTAACGGGCTATGCCGCGACCCTGCCGGAATGGGACGCCCCCACCCTCATTCTGGCGACAGGTCTCTCTGCCTTCGGGCTGATCGTGCTGGCCGCCGTGCAGGTCGGGAAGGCAGTAGTTCACATCGCAACCACGAATGACCAAATTCTGGACGCGCTTATCGGCGACCCGGACGGGGAAGCGGAGCAGTCGCCCGCCGACGACTGACGCTCGCATTCCCATTCCGGGAACATTCCCGCTGACTTCCGCACTGCTATCGCCCGTATTCTCATTATGGGAACATGGAAGCGAACATGCAGATCATTGCCGAATCAAGCCTTCGGACCTTCCGGGAGCGAGGGCTCTGCGCTGAAGCGCCGCTGGTCGCATGGGATGCTGTCGCCTTCAAAGCCAACCAGGCCGGCCCCGCGGGCGTGAAGAAGGCGTTCGGCGCGACCATGGATTTCATCGGCGACAACCGCGTGATCTTCGACATCGGCAGCAACGAATATCGGCTGATCATGCACTTCGCCTGTGCCTGCCGTCGCGGGCTGATCAAGTTCGTCGGTATTCGTCTACCTGTGGCGGGCTGTGCCGCGTCAAAGGACTCAGAATCGACAGGGCCGGGCAGGATGGCCCCTGGGACCAATCAAAAACTGTCTTTTGTCGAAAAAATGGCCTTTGGATGTCACCTGGTGACGGCGGAATACGCTGGCTGGTGAACCGGGTGGGGGTCGAACCCACGGCCCGATGATTAAGAGTCATCTGCTCTACCGCTGAGCTACCGGTCCACCCGCTCCTTATGCGCCTTTGCCGGCCGAGTCGCTACCCACAGAACGAAAGCAGGTCCATGGACGCCGGACCTGACCGCAAAACCCTCGTGCTGCTCCTGCTGTTCCGGTCGGAACCGATCCCGTGGGTCGCCCTGCTGTGGGCCAATCCGGGGACTTGCGTGTTCCGGGGGGGGGCCGCCTCTACAGTGCCCCCGGATTTCTGGTCAGCGTTTCGAAGGTTTACTCAAACGCCACAAATTCGCCACCTTCTGTCACAATTCTATCCCTTAGGTTGTATGGCTGATGGAGGAGGACGCCATGTACACCAAAGCCGACATGTATGGCCCGGTTCGGCCAATCACTACGAGTGTCTCTCCGTATGTCACCGCGACGGGGCCGGTCCCTGACCATGGCAGGATCTCACCATGATAATCGGTGTGCTCCTGATCGGCATCTTATTTGGGGCTGTCAGTGCCGGTTGCGTGCTGGTCGCGGGATACCCGATATGGGTCGCGCTCCTCGCCTACTCGCTCGTCGGCGCGCTTGCGTCCCTGATCATCGACACCGCGATCTATTTCCTTGCCATGGAGTGCATCTCTGCCATGAGTATGCGGCGCGAGCGAGATGAGAATCCGCTGCCGACGATCACTCCGTTCAAAAGATATCGTCGTGGCCGGAAGCTGCCTCAAACCCATTGAGTGATCGGCGTGGCCGGAAATCCCGGCCACGCCCCGCCGGCACGAGGGTCGGCTGTCGCCACACTATGGATGCGCTGATCGGGAAGAACCCCGACAAAGACGCGCGGGATACCACGCAGCAGCATTTGCGCGCGATCCACGACAAACTGCCGGCCACCCCGAGGAAAGCGGATGCGATGATCCGAATCATCCGCCCGCCATGGAGTTTCGGAAAGGACAAGCTCGACTGGCCGCCAGGCGACAATCCGGCGGCCAGCATCCATCTCCATGGGACGGCCCGCGAATATGAGCCTTGGCCCGAATGGAGGATCGCGGCGGTGCCGGACGCGCCCGAGGATGTGCATATCTCGGCCGAGTTGATCCCTGGCACCGGGCAGCGGCCGAACCCGTCCAGATGCCAGCCCCCCTACATGAAGATGTCCGAAGCCGCCCGGAATCGAAGAGACCGGAACAGAAACGAAGCGTGAAAGTGGGCTCGGCCTGTCGACCGCACGTCATAATCGTCTGCGGAGCGAGAACGAGAGCCGGGAAAAATCCCTCGAAAATCAGATGGTCCCCGCGGCCGGACTCGAACCGGCAAGCCTTGCGGCGAGAGATTTTAAGTCTCCTGTGTCTACCGGTTCCACCACGCGGGGGCGAAGACGGCTTGCCCGATCCGCATAGCAGCCTGCCTGCCGCCCCGCAATCGCGCAGAACGGGCTGATTGCGGGCGCAGACACCGGAGCGTCGCAGCAGGACGGGCCGTTGCGCGAGGACGGTGGCGGATGGCGCGAACCGCCCGGTCCGATGCCGGCCCGGCGCGGGACGCCTGACATGTGGCAGCGATGCGCCGACACCTTGCGGCAGGACGCGCGCGCGACCGCCCGGACGCAGGATCGCCCCGGCAGAACCATCCCGCCTCGGCGCTCCCGCCGAAAGCGGGTTGCCCGCGCCCCGACCGCTCGGTCATACAGGAACCTGCAACCGCAGATGGAGGCATCAGGATGTCCCGGACCCGATTCCCCGACCCGCTTCGCGCCGTGGCTCTGTCGGCGGCGGCGCTTCTCACCCTGGCCGCGCCCCTCGCCGCGCGCGATGTCAAGGGCGCGCTGGCCGCACGCGAGCGCATCGCGCTGACCGGCGAGGCCGCGATTGCGGTCGAGGTGCGGGCCGGCGACCGGATCGCGGGCGCGCTCCGCGCGCCGACCGGCGGGGCGCAGATGCCCCTGCCCTTCACGCTCGACCTGCCAGAGGGCGCGGGCCAGGTGCTGACCGGCTTCGTGCTGGTCGAGGGACAGGTGCAATGGCTGTCCGGGCCGGTCGCGCTGCCCGAGACCGGCGATGTCGACCTGGGCCTGATCCGGGTGACACGGCACGAACCGGCGGGCTTCGCCCCGACGCTGGACTGCGGCGTGACGCGGGCATCGCTCGGCTTCACCGGGTCGGACGGGGCCATGTTGACGCTCAACGGCGAAAGCCTCGCGCTGCGGCGGGATCCGCTGCCCGCCGCCGTTCCCGGCACGCGCTTCACCGACGGGGCCGATGCCGAAACCGCGATCTGGCTCGACGGGGACCGCGCGCGCCTGGCGCTGCGGGGCGAGGCGCCGGTGGACTGCGCCCCGGCGGCCGATGCGCTGCCCCTGCCCTTCATCGCGCGCGGCAACGAACCCGGCTGGGTGCTGAACGTCACCGCCGAGGGCGTGGCCCTGTCGCGCGAGGATGGCGGCGGCGCCGAGGGTGGCCCCCTTCCGCCGGGAGAGGAGAACGAGGCCGGCACCCGCTATGCGATTGGCGACAGCCTCGCCTTCACCGTGCAGCCGGGGCTGTGCCACGACACGATGAGCGACCTGCCCTGGCCGGCGACGGTCCTGGTCGAACAGGAGGGCGAGATGCTCAATGGCTGCGGCGGCGACCCGCTGGATCTGCTTAAGGGCGACTGGACGGCCCTGCGCATCGGCGAAACCGATGTGCCCGAGGGGATCGAGGTCACCTTGTCCTTCGACGGCGGGCGGATCTCCGGGCGGTCGGGTTGCAACCGCTATACCGGCGCGGTCGGGATGACGGGGGAAAGCCTGCGGCTCGGTCCGCTGGCCGGGACGATGATGGCCTGCCCCGATCCGGCAATGGCAGTCGAGCGAGCCTTCCATAGCGCGCTTTCCGCCGTCGACCGTTTCGACATCGGGCCGGAGGGTGAGTTGCTGCTGATCGCCGGGGATGTGACGCTGCTGACGGCGCGGCGCTGATCCGTCGCCCTGCGGCGGGTTCATGCGTCGCCCCGACCGGATGACTGCAAAAGCGGCAGCCGGCGGGCGGATCGCCGGGAAACCCGTGGCCCCGGGGGCAAACGCGACTTCTGCCCCTTTCAGGCGAAGGGCGCCCAGGCCAAGCTCGGGCGCGAAACAACCCCCGAGTCCCCCGCCATGACCCATGTCTTCGGCCGCAAGGCCACCGCCATCCCGCCCCGCGCCGTCCGGGGCGAGGGCTGCTACATCATCGACGCCGCCGGCAAGCGTTACCTCGACGGCTCGGGCGGGGCGGCGGTGTCCTGCCTCGGCCATTCGGATGCCAAAGTGCGCGCCGCGCTGCACGATCAGACCGACCGCGTGACCTTCGCCCATTCCAGCTTCTTCACCACCGACCCGGTGGAAGAGGTCGCGGACCGCCTCGCCGCCCTCGCGCCCGAGGGGCTGGACAAGGTCTATTTCACCTCCGGCGGGTCGGAAGCGGTCGAGGCGGCGCTGAAGCTCGCCCGGGCCTGGGCCATCGACAAGGGCGAGGCCGCCCGCCACCGCGTCATCGCCCGCAGGCAAAGCTACCACGGCTGCACGCTCGGCGCGCTGTCAGCCGGCGGCAACGCCACCCGCCGCGCGCCCTATCTGCCGATGCTGATCGGCTGGACCCATATCGCGCCCTGCTACGAATACCGCGACCGTAGCGACGACGAGACGCCCGAGGCCTATGGCCTGCGCGTCGCGGGCGAACTGGAGGCCGAGATCCTGCGCCTCGGCCCCGAAACGGTGATGGCCTTCATTGCCGAGCCGGTGGTGGGCGCCTCGCTCGGCGCGGTGCCGGCGGTGCCCGGCTACCTCGCCCGCATCCGCGAGATCTGCACCCGCTACGGCGTGGCGATGATCCTGGACGAGGTGATGTGCGGCATGGGCCGGACCGGGCATCTTTTCGCCTGCGAGGCCGACGGCGTGGTGCCGGACATGATCTGCATCGCCAAGGGCCTGGGTGCGGGCTACGCCCCCATTGGCGCGGTGATGGTGCGGGGCGAGATCCACCGCACCATCCTGGAAAACACCGGCTATTTCCAGCATGGCCATACCTATATGGAGCATCCCCTGTCGGCCGCCGCCGCGGCCGCCGTCCTGTCGCGGCTGATCGACGACGGCGTGCTGGCCCGGGTGAAACCGCTGGGAGAGGTGCTGCTGGCCGCTCTGACCGAGCGTTTCGGACAGCATCCCCATATCGGCGACATTCGCGGGCGCGGGCTGTTTCTCGGCCTGGAATTCGTCGCGGATCGCGAGACGAAGGCCCCCTTCGCCCCCGACCGGCATATCGCCGCGCGGGTGAAACAGGCCGCGTTCGAGGCCGGGTTGATTTGCTATCCGATCGGCGGGCTGATCGACGGGGCGCGGGGCGACCATGTGATCGTCGCCCCGCCCTTCATCGCCGAAGAGGCGCAGATTGCCGAGCTTGTCGACAAGCTGTCCCTCGCCGTCCGCGAGGCGACAGGGGTTTAGCCGCATCGCGGATCTGCGCCGGGCGTCCCGACATCGGGCAGCGGTTAACCGTTTGCTAACCGTGGCGCGCCAGGCTGTGGTCATGCGCCCCTCCCTGATCGCCCTTCTCTGCCTGCTCCTCGCCGCCTGCGGCGCGCAACCGCATCCCACGCTCCGGGGTGGCGAAAGGACGGAACTGACCCGCGATGGTCGCCGCTATGTGGTCATCCACAAGGACGATCTGGTCGAGGTCATCCGCCTCGGTTGGGCAAGCCCCGGTGAGCATCAGACGATCCGCGAAACGATGATCGCCCTGATCCCCGAGACGACGGGCTGCGACTTGCGCGAAAAGTCGCTGCAAGGCGACAGCGGCGAGATGCGGGGGCGCGTCTCCTGCCCCGCGCGCGCACCACCCTGACAAACCGCGCCGCCCGGCCTCTTCGCGCCCGGCTCCGTCCTGCCGTCAGTCGGGTTGCGCGCCCTTCGTCGCCCCACGCCGGATCGCCGCCGCGATCAGGGCGGGCACGCGCGAGTCCAACCCGACCGGCGGCAACAGCCGGCCGGCGAAACTGGCAGCCGCCAGCGCCGCCGGCAGGTCGTCCCGCACATGCCCGCCCGCAGCCGCGAAGAAAGGCAGGCAAACCGCATCCGCTCCGAAGCCACGCGCGGCGGCCAGTCGCGGCTCCTGGTCGATGAAGGCCGTGGCGACCCGGGTCAGCCCTGTCTCTCTGGCAATCCGCGCCGCCATCGCGAAGGCGATCTCCGAAGGCGCGGAACTGCGAAACGATCCATGCGCGGCCAGCAGCAGGGCGCGCGCCCCCGCCGCTTCGGCCTCGCGGGCGAGCTTCAGGGTCAGATCCTGCACCGCCGGATCGGTGCCGAAGGGCGGCAGGATCCGCCAGCCCGTGCCGCCCGCATCGCGCAGCCGGGCAGGCAAGTGAGCCTGCGTGAACCACCCGCCGGCCATGAACATGGGATAGACGAGCGCCGGCCCGTCCCGGTCTTGTCCCGCACGCTCCGGCCCACCGGGATCGGAGGTGTCCGGCCTTGCCGCCTGCGGGTCTGCCATCGCACGACCCGCAGGCGCATGGCCCGCCTGCGTCAGATCCGCCTTTGTCCTGGTGACAACCGCCCTGCCCGGCGGCGCGCGCTCCGATGCCTCCTCGGCCGCCGACGGGGCGCGATTGTCCCGAACGCGCCCCTTCGGACCTGGCAACGCATCGTCGTCCCGCCTGCCGTTGCCCACCGCCCCAAGTGCCGACGCGAGCGCCCCGGATGCCGCCAGAGTCGCGTGGCCGACCCGCCAGCCCGGCAGATGCGCCGCCACCGCGTCGGCGAGCGCCGCGAGTTCCGCCTCGGCCGGCGCGGGGTCGGATGGCTGACCATGGGCGACGATCAGCGCTCTCATACCCCGGCGACACCCGCCGCCCGGGGGACCGCCGCACGGCAATGCTCGACGAAAACCGCGACCGCCCGGCGCAGCGGACCCGCCGGCAGCACGAGGCCGATGGTCAGCCCGGCACCCGCCAGCGGCACCTCGACCACGGGGCGGCCGTCGGGGGCGATGCCGCCGGCATGGCGGATATTCGCGATGGAATAGCCGAACCCGTTCGCTACCAGCGCCCGCATCACCCCCATGTCCCGCGTCCGCTCCGCAATCTGCGGCTTCACCCCGGAGGCCGCGAAAAGCCCCAGAAAGTAATCCGTGCTGATCGGCAGATCGAGCAGCACCATCGGCCAGGGCGCAAGCTCCGCCGGGGTCAGCCGGGGGGTCCGGGCCAGCGGATGCGCCTCGGGCAGCAGGGCGTAGGGCGGCAGGTCGGCCAGGGCCACGAAGCGCAGATCGCCCGGCACCTCCATCCGGTAGCTCAGCGCGACATCCAGGCTCGCGGCGCGCAACCCCTCGAACAGCGCGACCTGATCGCGCTCGACCTGGCGGACCTCGACCGCCGGAAAGGCCTCGGCAAAGCCACGGCGGACCTGCGGCAGCACGACCTGGGCGAAGGTTTGCAGGCAACCGACGGTCAGACTGCCCCGGACCTCTCCCGCGATTTCGGCCGCGCGGTCGGCGAGGTGGCCGGCGGCCGCCAGCACCTCGCGCGCGGACTGCGCGAAAAGCCGCCCCCCCTCGGTCAGCGACAGGCCCTGGGCGTGACGGCGGACGAAAAGCTGCAAGCCGAACTCCGCCTCCAGTTGGGCAATGGCGGCCGAGATCGAGGGAGAGGACACGTTCACCCGCTCGGCCGCGAGCGCGACCGAGCCGCTGTCGGCGACGGCTGCGAAATATTCGAGCTGGCGCAGGGTGAAGCGGAGCGGCATCGGCAAAGCCTAGCCGCAGCGGGCCGCGCCCGCCAGAGGCGAGACAAGGGTCGCAACGCTCATACGGTATCACCGAAGACACGCCCGGCCGCCGGCGATGTCCGGGTCCGCGCGGCCCGCTTACCGGGGTGTCGCTTTACCCGGGCCGATAACGCGTCAGGCGCCGGCGGCGACATCTTTGGGGCGCGGCGCCCGGCCAACCGAGGTTGCGGCTCGCAAGGCCGTCACCGAGGCGAACCTCACCGGTCGCCGGGCACGCCATAGGACGGCGCCTCGCGCGGGTCGCGGGCGCGCTGGATATAGGCCGCCATCTGCGGAGCATAGACCGCCCAGGCACGGGCGACGGCGGCAACGGGGCAGCCCTCGTCGATCCAGTCGCAGCGCAACTCGGCCACGGGCCAGCTTTCGCGGTCGACGATCAGCAGGCCGGCGGAATGCACCGGCCCCGCCTCGCCCCCCGCATCGCGCCCGGCGATCAGCGCGGCGACCAGCCGGTCGCCGAAGGCCCCCTTCGCCGCCGCGAAACCGGCGACCATCGCCGCCGGAACGCCCGGATCGGCCAGCAGATTGCCACCGGCAATCGCGCCCTCACCCTCGGCCACCCCCCAGACGCCCAGGATCCGCCCCCCCGAATGGCTGGCGACCCGGCCCGCGCCGTCGACGACCATCAGTTGGCGATATTCGACGAAAGGCGCCGCCGCCACGACCGCCGCCATCGCATCCGCGGCCGAAGCCCCGCCCGCCATCGCGTCCAGCAGCCGCGGCCCCAGGCCCGGATCGGTGATGTTCTGGCTCGCCGCCACCCCGACCCCGGCGCGGGCATGGGCGCAACGCGCCGCCACCGCCGGCGAGGAAGAGGAGATCACCATCCCGAAGGCGCCGGTCTCCGGGCAGCGGGCGAGAAGGGAAAAGGTCATGAGCGGCTCCTTTGTCAGGCCCAGGCGGGCCTGGCGCCCCCGGCCCGGCCACGGCGCCGGGCATTCTTCGCGGAAATCGCCCGGCGGACGATCTCCGATCGCTGTGAACCCGCAGGATGTTCAGGCCCGGATGACAGCGGCAAACAGCCCCTCTCTCATCCTGGCTCAAATATCCTCGGGGGGTGCGGGGGACGAAGCGCCCCCGGCCCGGCTTCAGTCGGGAATCACGGCGGTCGCGTCGATCTCGACCAGCCAGTCGGGGCGGGCGAGCGCCACGACCGTCAGCCCGGTGCAGACCGGATGCACGCCGCGGATGTATTCGCCCATGGTGCGATAGACCGCCTCGCGGTTGCGCACATCGGTCAGATAGACGACCAGCTTGGTCACATGCTCCATCCGGCCGCCGCATTCCTCGACCAGCTGGCGGATGTTCTGCATCACCTTATGGGTCTGCTCGACCGGATCGTGGCTTTCGATATTCTTCGCGGTGTCCAGATACTGCGGGCACTGGCCGCGCAGAAAGATCGTCGTGCCGCCTTTGGCAACCACGGCCTGGGCGAGGTCGTTGTCGAGGTTCTGCTCCGGGTAGGTGTCTTTGGTGTTGAACTTGCGGTGGCGATAGTGGGCCATGTTATCCTCGGGCGGGGTGAAAGGGATCAGGCGGGCATCCGGCTGGCGATCCAGCGGGCGAATTCCCAGTTCGGACGTTCCAGATGCGACAGATGTCCGGGGCCGGACAGGCCGGACAGCAGGCCCCGATAGACTTTCTCGGTGCAGGATTTGTCTTCCATATTCACCTCGTCCAGCAGCGCCTGAAGGTCGGCGAGGTGCTGCGGGGCCTCCGGGTCGGCCGTCCACTCGGGCGACATGCCGCCGCCGTAAAGCACATCGACGCTGCCCGCGCCCGAGGGCGTGAGGCAGAGATACCAGAAATACCCTGGCGTCAGGGTGATCAGCAGCGTCGGATAGATCGCCAGCAGCCAGGTGATCCGCCGGTCG
>JAATGA010000471.1 GCA_015654855.1 Rhodobacterales bacterium | reverse complement strand
GTGGTGGCCCAGGCGGCGGACCTCGCCGGCGTAGACGGCCCGTCGAGCCTGTTGTCGCGGGCGCGCGGCGGCAGCCTGGTCTTCGACGAGGTGGCCGACTATGACGACGACATGCAGGCCCGCATCGTGCGGATGCTCGACATGCTGGGCGACAATGCGCCGCGGATCATGGCGACCTCGCAGACCGACCTTTCGGCCAAGATGGAGCAGGGCCGGTTCCGCCAGGATCTGTTCTATCGTCTGGGCGGCGTGACGCTGCATGTGCCGGCCCTGCGCGAGCGGGTCGACGACATTCCCCTGCTGGCAGAGCATTTCCTGGCGCGGGGAGAGCGCGATTTCGGCACCATCCGCCGCTTGTCGAACGAGGCGCGCGACCTGGTGCGCGCCTATTCCTGGCCCGGCAACGTGCGGCAATTGGAAAACACCCTGCGCCGGCTGATGGTCACCTCCTCCGAGGCGGAGATCGGCAAGGGCGAGGTCGAGGCGGCGCTCGGCAGCCAGCAGACGCTGGAGCCGCTGAAGGGCGGCGGCGAGGGCGAAAAGCTGTCGGCGAGCGTTGCGCGGCATCTGAAGCGATACTTCGATCTGCACGGCGGACAACTGCCGCCTCCGGGGGTGTATCAGCGGATTTTGCGCGAAATCGAACTGCCGCTGATCGAAATCGCGCTGGACGCCACCGCCGGCAACCAGGCGAAATGTGCCGATCTTTTGGGGATCAACCGCAATACCTTGCGCAAGAAGATCACCGACCTCGATATCCGCGTGACACGCCGCCGCAAACTGATGTAAAACCGCCACATGAGGCGTGACTCTGCGGCAGCGTTGCCGTCGGGTCTCATGGTGTGGCGGTCGGGGCACAGTGGTGCCCTGTGGCGGGGGGTAACGGTCAGTGCAGCGCGCCCTTCGCAGCGATGCCATGCTCCGCCTGTCGCGGCTGCGGCGCGCCCGGCGCGTGCAGACAGGCATGACGCTGGGGCTGGTGGTTCTGGGTCCGGTGCTGACGGCAGCGACGCTGCTGGCGCTCGGGCCGCTGAACCAGGGGGCGAGCTCGCCCGGGTTGCGGCTGATCCTGCTGGCCGATCTGGTTTATGTGCTGGTCGTGGCGGCGCTGGTCATCGCGCGGATCGCGCGGATGGTGGCCGACCGCCGGTCGCGTTCGGCCGGGTCGCGCCTGCACCTGCGGCTGACGGGGATCTTCGGACTGGTGGCGCTGGTGCCCACCGTTCTGGTCGCGGTCTTCGCGGTGCTGACGGTGAACATCGGGCTTGAGGGCTGGTTCTCGGACCGGGTGCGCAATGTGCTCGGCACCTCGCTCGCCGCCGCCCAGGCTTATGAGGCCGAGCATCGCCGCGACCTGATCGAGGACAGCGAGGCGCTGGCCGCCACGCTGAACCTGTCGAAACAGGCCAGTTACTACATGCGCGACGACCAGGCGCGCCCCTATCTGATCGACGGCCAGTCGCGGGTGCAGCGCGGCCTGCGCGAGGTCTATCTGATCGACGGCACCGGCGAGTTGAAGGTGCGGGGCGAGCGGTCCTATCTTTTCGACTACGAAAGGCCCTCGGCGGATCAGTTGTCCCGCGCGCTCGCCGGTGAGACGGTGGTGATCGAGGACTGGCCGAACAACGAATACCGGGCGCTGATCCATCTGTCGGCCTTCGTAGACCGCTACCTTTATGTCTCGCGCCGGGTGGATGGCGAGATCCTGTCGCTGCTGGACCAGACGCAGGAGACGGTGCGGCTGTATCATCAGCTTGAAAACGACCGGGGAAGGGTGCTGTTCGAGTTCGGGCTGCTGTATCTCGGCTTCGCGCTGATCCTGATCCTCGCGGCAGTCTGGCTGGGGCTGTGGTTCGCGGAACGGCTGGCGCGGCCGATCGGGCGGCTGGCCTCGGCGGCGCAGCGGGTGGGCGACGGCGACCTTGGCGTCCAGGTGATCGAGGAAGAGGGCGAGGACGAGATCGCGCTGATGGGCCGGGTCTTCAACCGCATGACCCGGCAGTTGAAACGCCAGCGCGAGGCTTTGGTGGAAAACCACCGCCAGGGCGACGAGCAGCGGCGGCTGTTCGATTCGGTGCTGTCCAACGTCACCGCCGGGGTCATGGGTCTGGACGCCGAGGGGCAGGTGCAGTTCATCAATCGTGCCGGCGGGCGGCTGCTGGATCTGGCGCCGGGCGTCGCGGGGCCGCTGTCCGGCGTGGTGCCGGAATTCGCGCCGTTTTTCGACCGCTTGCGCGACGGCGACGGCGGCGTCGTGCAGGAAGAGCTGCGGCTGACCCGGCGCGGCAAGCTTGAAAGCCTGCTGGTGCGGATGAGCACGCGGCAGAACGACACCGGCCGGCCCGAGGGCTATGTCGTGGCCTTCGACGATGTGACCGATCTGGTCAGCGCGCAGCGCATGGCCGCCTGGGGGGATGTCGCCCGCCGCATCGCGCATGAGATCAAGAACCCGCTGACCCCGATCCAGCTTTCGGCGGAACGGATCAAGCGTAAGTTCTCGAAGGAAGTCGCGGAACCCGCTGATCTGGAACAATATACCGAGGTGATCGTCCGCCAGACCAACGATCTGCGCCGCATCGTCGACGAGTTTTCCAAATTCGCGCGGATGCCCGAGCCCGACCGGCGCGAATGCGACCTGGGCCAGTTGGTCCGCGACGCTTTGGTCTTACAGGAAAGCGGGCTGCCCGGCGTCCGCTTCCGCCGCGATCTGGCCGAGGGGCCGGTGGTCATGGATCTGGACGCCACGATGATCGGTCAGGCCTTGACGAATCTGATCAAGAACGCCGGCGAAGCGATTGAATCCTTGCAGGAAAAGGGCGCGCCCGAGGGGCATGTGCCGGAAATCCGCGTCAGCCTTTCCGCCGACGACCATCAGGCGGTGATCCGCATCATGGACAACGGCACGGGCCTGCCCGAAGATCGCTCGCGCCTGTTCGAGCCTTATGTGACGACGCGGGAAAAGGGCACCGGCCTCGGCCTGCCCATCGTCAAGAAGATCATCGAGGAACATGGCGGGACGCTGATCCTGACGGATGCGCCCGTGTTCGACGGAAACGCCCATGCCGGGGCGATGGCCGAGATCGTGCTGCCACGACTCGTCCGTCGCCGCGGGGGCAGGAACGGGGCCGGTATCGGCCATGGGAGTGAGTGATGGCGCATATCCTGATCGTGGACGATGAGAAGGACATCCGCGAACTGATCGGCGATATTCTGAAGGACGAAGGCTATGCCGTTCGTCTTGCGGGAAATTCCGACGATGCGATGAACGAGGTCAACGTCGATCCTCCGGCGCTGATGATCCTCGACATCTGGCTGAAGGACAGCCGGATGGACGGGATCGACATCCTGAAAACGGTCAAGCGCGACAACCCGGATATTCCGGTCGTGATCATCTCGGGCCATGGCAATATCGAAATCGCGGTCGCGGCGATCAAACAGGGCGCCTACGACTTCATCGAAAAGCCGTTCAACATCGACCAGCTGATGGTCGTCGTCAGCCGCGCGATGGAGACCAGCCGGCTGCGGCGCGAGAACCAGGATTTGCGCCGCCGCGACGTGACCAGCGCCGAGATGCTGGGGTCGAGCCCGGCCTTCCGCATCCTGAAATCGCAACTCGAAAAGGTGACGAAATCGAATGGCCGCGTCATGCTGACCGGCCCCGCCGGGGCGGGCAAGGAAATGGCCGCCCGGTTTATCCACACCCATTCCAACCGGGCGGGGGCGGCCTTCGTTTCCGTCTCCTCCGCGACGGTCGAACCCGAGCGGATGGAGGAGGTGCTGTTCGGCCGCGAAACCTCGGAACGCGGGGTCGAGAAGGGCCTGCTGGAGCAGGCGCATGGCGGCGTCGTCTATTTCGACGAGGTGGCCGACATGCCGCTCGGCACCCAGTCGAAGATCCTGCGGGTGCTGACCGAACAGCAGTTCAGCCGCGCCGGCGGACAGGACAAGGTGCGGGTGGACCTGCGCGTGATCTCCTCCACCACCCGCGATCTGCGGGCGGAGATCGCGCAAGGCCGGTTCCGGCAAGAGCTTTACGACCGGCTGAACGTCGTCCCTATCGCCGTCCCGAGCCTGGAGGAACGGCGCGAGGACATCCCCGAACTGACCCGGGTGTTCATCGAGATATTCCACCGCACGCAAGGCCTGCCGCTGCGCGAACTGACCCCCGAGGCCGAGGCGATGTTGCAGACCATGCAATGGCCCGGCAACGTCCGCCAGTTGCGCAACGTGATCGAGCGGGTGCTGATCCTCGGCGACGGATCGGGTCCGATCGAGGCGCGCGAACTGCCGGGGCAGGAGACGCCGGTCGAAAGCGGCGGGCGCCTGGTGCTGGGCGGCGCGATGGCCACCCTGCCTTTGCGCGAGGCGCGCGAGGTGTTCGAGCGTGAATACCTGCTGACCCAGATCAACCGTTTCGGCGGCAATATCAGCCGGACGGCGGCCTTCGTCGGCATGGAACGCTCGGCGCTGCACCGCAAGCTGAAATCGCTCGGCGTCGTCTCGGCCCACAAGGGCGCGCGCGGGGGCGACGAGGACGAGGACGACGAATGAACCGGGCAGGGCGGCGCAACCGGGCAAGGGGCACCGGCCCGGCCGCCGCGATGCCGCCCCGCATGGCCGCGTATCGCCCGGGGGATAAGCCATGAAAGTCATCATCTGCGGCGCGGGCCAGGTCGGCTGGCAGATCGCCCGGCAGCTTTCGGGCGAGCGCAACGATGTCACCATCATCGACATGAACGCCGATCTGGTGCGGCGGGCGGCCGATACGCTCGACGTGCAGGGGGTGGTGGGGCACGCCTCTTACCCCGACGTGCTGGAGCGCGCGGGGGCGCGCGACGCCGATATGCTGATCGCCGCCACCCATTCGGACGAGGTGAACATGGTCGCCTGCCAGGTGGCCCATTCGGTTTTCGGCATCACCCGCAAGGTGGCGCGGCTTCGGGCGCAGAACTACCTCGACAGCAGCTATGCCGATCTTTACCGGCGCGACCATCTGGCCATCGACGTGGTGATCAGCCCCGAGCGCGAGGTGGCCGAGGCGGCGCTGCAACGGCTGGCCGCGCCCGCGACCTTCGACACCGAAAGCTTCATGAACGGCAAGGCGCATCTTCTGGGCATCGCGCTGGAAGAGGATTGTCCGGTCCTGAACACGCCCTTGCGGCAGTTGAACGAGATCTTCTCGACGCTGCGCGCCATCGTCGTCGGCGTCCGGCGCGAGGGGCGGCTGTTCGCCCCCGATCCGGGCGACCAGTTGTTCGCGGGCGACCAGATCTATGTCTTCTCGCATTCCGAGGATGTGAACCGCACGCTGGAAATCTTCGGCAAGCGGCTGCGCAAGCAGGAGAGGGTGATCATCGTCGGCGGCGGCAGCGTCGGCCTGGGCGTGGCCCGCGCGCTCGAAGCCCGCACCGACCGGGTGCGCGCCAAGATCATCGAGCGCAACCGCGCCACCGCCGAACATGCGGCGGATGCGCTGGAGCGGACCATCGTGCTGAACGGCGACGGGATGGATATGGACATCCTGACCGAGGCCGCCATCGACCGCGCCGATGCTTTGCTGGCGGTGACCGACGACGACCGGACGAACCTGCTC
>JAATGA010000041.1 GCA_015654855.1 Rhodobacterales bacterium | reverse complement strand
GGCAGCCGCGCATGATCGGTGATGTCAAAGTAGATGAAACCTTGCATTCGCTCCCGATACCCCTATTCGTGGCGCAAGGCAATATTTCAGCATTGCTGACCTGACCGCGCCGCGATGCGCCTTGCCTCTTCCGCTTGCAGCATATATTCGCGCGCTCTTTCGCCGGAACGTTGAGCCGGGGCCGCGGGCCTGCTAGGCTTGACCCACGGACCCTGCGCCGGGGATAAGGAGCGGCGCGATTGTAGGAGGACGATGTCCTGTCTCATTCTGACCCAGCGACCGGTCTGCCGGTCGGGCCGCGGGCCGCGCGCATGACTGCCGCCGCCAGCGAAACCCCCGGTTTCACCTCGGAGGAGGTTCTGGCCGCCGTCATCGCCTCGGTCGAGGACGACAAGGCCGAGGAGGTGGTCGAGATCGACATGCGCGGCCGGTCCGACGTGGCCGACTACATGGTCATCTGTTCCGGCCGGTCATCGCGCCAGGTCGGGGCCATCGCGGAAAAGCTGGCCGATCGGGTCAAGCAGGCGTTCGGCATCGTTGCCCGGATGGAAGGCAAGGAAACCGGCGACTGGGTGCTGATCGACACCGGCGACGTGATCGTCCATGTCTTCCGCCCCGAAGTGCGCGAGTTCTATCAGCTTGAAAAGATGTGGCTGCCGGGTGGCGGGGTGCCCGCCGCGCGCGGCTGACGCCTCATGCGGGTGCATCTTTGCGCCGTGGGCCGGCTGCGCTCGGGTCCCGAGCGCGATCTGGTCGCGGATTATGTGCAGCGGTTCGACCGCGCGGGGCGGGCGCTGAGCCTTGGCCCCTTCACCGAGCATGAGGTCGAGGACAAGCGCGGCGGCGGCATGGCGACCGAGGCCGAACTTCTGTCGCGGGCGATCCCTTCGGGCGCGCTGATCGCGGTGCTGGACGAACGCGGGCGGGTGATGTCCTCGCCGGAGTTCGCCGATCAACTCGCGACCTGGCGTGACGGCGGGCGACAGGATGTGGCCTTCGTCATCGGCGGCGCGGACGGGATTGCGCCCGCTCTGCGCGACCGGGCGGATTTCGCCTTGTCCTTCGGGCGGATGGTCTGGCCGCATATGCTCGTCCGGGTGATGCTGGCCGAACAGCTTTATCGCGCCGCCTCGATCCTGGCGGGCGCGCCCTATCACCGGGCCTGAAGGGGTGATGCGCCGGCTGATCCTTCCCGCGCTGATCGCCGTTGCCGGCCCCGCCGGGGCTGAGACCGCCCCCGAATCAGGCGCAGAGGAGGTGACCGTGACCGATACCGTGACCGATCAGGCGTTTCGAGACTGGCTGGCGGGCTTCCGCGACCGCGCCCTGGCCGACGGCATTTCGCCCGCGACCTGGGACCTCGCCATGACCGGCCTTTCGCCGCTGCCAGAGGTTGTCGCGAAAGACCGCAACCAGGCCGAGTTCACCCGCACGATATGGGATTACCTCGACGCGGCCGTGTCGGAAACCCGCATCGCGAATGGCCGGGCGGCACTGGCCGCCCATGCCGGAACGCTCGACCGGATCGAGGCGACCTTTGGCGTCGACAAAGAGGTCGTGGTCGCGGTCTGGGGGATGGAAAGCAGCTATGGCGCCAATCGCGGCGATATGCCGGTGATCGCGGCGCTGGCGACGCTGGCGCATGACGGCCGCCGGGCTGCGCTGTTCGAGGCGCAGCTTCTGGCCGCGCTGAAGATCCTCCAGACGCGCGAGGTCGCGCCGGGCGATCTGCGCGGAAGCTGGGCCGGGGCCATGGGGCACACGCAGTTCATGCCGACCTCCTGGCTGACCTTCGCCGTGGACTTCACCGGAGACGGGCGGCGCGACATCTGGGGCGAGGATCCGACCGATGCGCTCGCCTCGACTGCGGCCTATCTGGCGCGGTCGGGCTGGACCAGGGGCCAGCCCTGGGCGGTCGAGGTCGCGCTGCCCGAAGGCTATGACTACGCGCATTCCGGCAAGCGCGACCGGCGCGCGGTGGCGGATTGGACGGCGCTCGGCATCCGGGCGGTCGGGGGAGATGCGCTGCCCGACCATGGCACGGCGGCGTTGCTTTTGCCCGCCGGGGCGCGCGGGCCTGCGCTGCTGATCTTCGGCAATTTCGCCGCCATCGAGAAATACAACGCCGCCGATGCCTATGTGATCGCCGTCGGCCATCTGGCCGACCGCCTGGTCGGGCAGCCCGCGTTCAACACCGCCTGGCCGCGCACCGACCGGGCGCTGACCCAGGCGGAGCGCGTGGCCTTGCAGGAAGGGCTGACCGCCGCCGGCTTCGACACCGGTGGGGCGGATGGCATCCTCGGCCCGAAATCGACTGCCGCGCTGCGGGCGTTTCAGCGGGCGCGGGGGTTGGCGGCGGATGGTTATGCCTCCTCTGCCATGCTGGATCTGTTGCGTCCGGCGGTCAGAACCACCGGCCCTGCGCCATAACCCGTAAGGTCAGCGCGGCGGCCTTGGTGACGCTCGACTTCACCCGCAGCGTGCAGGCGGTGGTGCCGGGTGTTCCGGGGGCGAGCCAGGCATCGGTATCCCCCGCGCCACCCGAGACGACGGGCGCCTCGGCAAAGGCCATCGGATAGGTCCAGGCCACATCTGCCGAGCGGAAGAGCGCACCATCCGCCATGCTGGCATTCCCCGCCGCCAGATCGCTGCGGGTGCAGATCTGCGTGCCATCGGCAAAGCGGACATAGCCGCCGTTGGCGTTCGCCCCGCGCTCGACCACCGCGCCGGTCGGCACGCCCGCGCTCTGGCTGACGGTCCCGAGGATCAGGTCGTTGCCGATCAGCCTTTGCCACCCGCTCCACGTCGAGGTGGCCGACGACCAGCCGCGCAGCCAGGCCCGCGTGCCTTCGCGGTTGAAAAACAACTGCTGGATGTCGCCGTTCGTGCCTGTCGAGACGATCAGAGAGCCGCCATAGGGTGTGCCCGGCGTGTTCAGCCCCGCGGTGGTGAAGCGATAGGCGAGCCCCGCCGCCACGCACAGGTTTGCGTTGTCGGATGGCGCCGCCATCCCCGCCGTCGCGCCAAGACCGAAACCGCCCGCCGTCACCAGCCGCCCCGCCGTCCCGTCCAAAGCCGAGGCTTGCACGGCTGTCCCCGTCACCGGAACCGAGATCTGCAAGGCGGTGTTCGACAGCAGCGCGCGCTGCGTGCCGCCGGTGATCAGCGCGATCTGGCCGGCGGCCGGGCTGCGCAAGCCGGTGTTCGTATCCGCCGCGAAGGCAAGGCCGGGGGCTGCCGCCGTCCCGTCGGCGATCAGCGCGCCGCCCGGCAGGCTGACCACCCCGCCGCTCTGCGTTGTCAGCGCGGTGACAAAGCTTGCCCCGTCGCCGCTGACCTTGATCGAAAAGGCATCGTTGCCGGCCAGCCCCATCTCGGCCCTGCCGGACCAGTTGCTCTGAAACAGCAGGCTCGCCGTGTCGGCGGCTGCCGCCTTGTTGATCTTCAGCTGATGCCCCGCCCCCCTCATGCGTCAGCAGCGTCGCGGGCGACGAGACCGCCAGCCGGTTCGTATTGTCCGAGGCGGTATTGACGCCCAGCCCGTCGAGGTTTTGCAGATCGCCGGGCCGGACTGCCGACTCCCATCCCGCGCCGGTGAACAGCCGCATCGCATCCTCGTCGCGCCCCCAAGCCCGCCAGCCCGGCTGCGGCGCGACGAAAATCCAGGCGCCGTTCCGCCAGCTTGCCAGCGCCAGGGCCTGCTCCGCCCAGGCTCCCGTCGGGAGGGAACCAAGTGCCCAGACCGCCCCTTCCGCCGGGCTTGCCGGCGGGGTTTCGGCGCCAAAGGCCTCGACCACCGTCTGGACCAGCAGGTCGAGCAGGTCCAGCGCCTCGTTATGGGTGACGTGTTTCTGCGCCTGCGCGGGCAACAGCAGCGGCAGGGCAAGGCGGGGCGAGACATCGGGCATCGGGGGCGCACCTTCCATCGGACAGCCGGCGAGGGCCGGCGGGTTGACGGGCGGAAGGATG
>JAATGA010000204.1 GCA_015654855.1 Rhodobacterales bacterium | reverse complement strand
GCCCTTCATCTTCGCGCTGCAGGCGCTGCCGCCGGTCCTGCTGGTCAGCGCGCTGTCGGCCCTGTTGTGGCATTGGGGGCTGCTGCGCTGGCTGGTACGCGGCGCGGCCCGGCTGTTCGGCCTGCTGTTCGGAGTGAGCGGCGCGGTGGGGGTTTCGGCATCGGCCTGCATCTTCCTGGGCATGGTGGAAGCGCCCCTGCTGATCCGGCCGCTGATCCCGCGACTGTCCCGCGGCGAGATCTTCATCATCATGGTGGACGGGCTTTCGGTGGTCGCCGGTTCCAACATGATCTTTCTCGGCGCTATCCTGAATCAGCGGTTTCCGGGCGCTTTTACGCATTTCCTCACCGCCTCGCTGATCAGCACGCCGCTGGCGATCGGCATCGCGCGGGCGATCGTGCCGGTGGGCGCCGGGGGGCGGGATATCCTCACCCTGGAGACGCAATACAAGAGCGGCCTCGATGCCCTGACCCAGGGCGCGCTGAACGGGGTGAAGATGGCGGTGGGGATCGCCGCGCTGCTGATCGTTTTCGTCGGCGCGACCGACCTTATCAACCAGGGCCTGGCGCTGTTGCCCCATGCCGGCGCGCCCTTGAGCCTGAGCGCGATCCTGGGCTGGCTGTTCTCGCCGGTGGCCTGGCTGATGGGGGTGCCGTCGCCCGACATCCGCAATGTCGCCGCGCTGCTGGGCACCCGGGTCAGCATCAACGAGGTGGTGGCCTATTCCCAGTTCGCGGCGCCCGGCCTGGTGCTGTCGGCCAAGGCGGCGCATATCGCGCTCTATGCCCTGTGCAGCTTCGGCAATATCGGCAGCGTGGCGATCCTGATCGGGGCGCTCACCGCCATGGCGCCCGAGCGCGCCGGGGAGATCGCGCCGCTGGGTTTTCGCGCCCTGCTGGCCGCCTTCATCGCAAGCTGCGTCACCGGCGCGATCATCGGCATCGTGGCCTGACGCCGCCATTGAAACGTTTCACTCGATCGGCTACAGAGTCCGGGATGCTGGAGCATGCCCCGCGCAGGAAGGTCATTCTGGACACCGATCCGGGCGTGGATGACGCGATGGCGCTCGCCTTCCTGACGGGACGGGACGACATCGAGATCGCCGCCATCACCCCCGTGTTCGGCAATGCCGATGTCGAAACCACGACCCGCAACGCCCTGTTCCTGTCGCGGCAATTGTCGGTCGTGGCGCCGGTCCATGCCGGGGCCGCGGCGCCGTTGAGGATCGCCCGCAGGCCCGCGCCGTCGCATATCCATGGCGAAGACGCGCTCGGCGGCACCGGGCTGGCCCGTGACTGCGACGATGCGCCCGCGCCGGGCGATGCCGCCGATGCGATCATCGCGCTTGTCCGCGCCCATCCGGGCGAGATCGGCATCCTGGCCATCGCGCCGCTCACCAATCTGGCGCTGGCGCTGGCCAGGGACCCCGGCATCGCCCCGCTGGTGCGCGAGGTCGTGGTCATGGGCGGCGCTTTCGGCTGGGGGCCGCGCCGCGGCAATGTCTCGCCGGTCGCGGAAGCCAATATCGCCAACGATCCGCATGCCGCCGATGCGGTTCTCACCGCGCCCTGGCCGGTCACCATGGTCGGGCTGGACGTGACCTCGGCCTGCATCCTTCCGGCAGCCCGGGCCAAGGAACTTGCGGTCACCGCCGGGGAAGGCGGGCGTCTGTTGTGGGAGATTTCGCGCGCCTATGAAGCCGTCTACCGGGACTATGACGGGATCGACGGCTTCTGTGTGCATGATGTCGCCGCGGCCGCCTGTCTCGCCGAACCCTCGCTCTTCACTTTCCAGTCCGGGCCGATCCGGGTCGCCACCGACGGCATCGCCGCCGGGCAGACCATCCAGAAGCCGCCGGATCAATCCTTTCCGCCCGGCGCCTGGGACGGCCTGCCCAGCCAGCGGGCCTGCATCTCGGTCGACAATGCGCGGCTGATCGATCTCTATGGCGAAGCCCTGCGGCGGCGGCGCGCCGTCTGCGCGGCCTGAGCTTTTCATGCGCGATGCGATAGCCATTCTCCTCCTGCTTCTGGCCGCGGCCTTGCCGGTTTCGTCGCGCGCCGCCGCGCCCTTGCGGCTGATCGGCGTGGCGCGGTTGCCGCCCGATGCCGATGCCGGAGGCTGGCCGGTCGGCGGCCTGTCGGGCATCGATTATGACGCCCGCAGCGATACCTGGTTCGTCGTCAGCGACGACAAGTCCGAGTTCGGGCCGTCCCGCTTTCATGCCGTGACCTTGCCGTATGACGCGCGGGCGGTGGGCCTGCCGGTCTTTTCGTCCACCATGGTGATGCGCGACGCGCGGGGCGCGGCATTTCCCGCCAGCGGCGCCGGGGCGGAGTCGCTCGATTCCGAAAGCATCCGCATCGATCCCCAAGGCGGCTTCGTGGTGTCCTCGGAAGGCGATCCGAAAGACCGGTTTGGTCCGGCCATTCGCCGGGTGGATGCGCAGGGCCGGGTGATGTCGCAACGCGTCCTGCCGGACCTGTTCACGTTCGACGCGATGCAAAAGACCGGCCCGCGCCCGAACCGTTCGCTGGAGGGATTGTCCTTCGCCTCCGATGGCGGTCTTTGGGCCGCGATGGAGGCCCCCCTGTTCCAGGACGCGCCGTTTCCCTCGCTGACCCGCGGCGCGCCCGTGCGCTTCACGTTGTTTTCGCACGGCGGTGCGCGCCAATATGTCTATGCCGTCGATCCGCTGCCGCCGCAGGCCGCCGGCCGGGTGGCCGACAATGGCGTCAGCGAAATCCTGACCGTCGATGACCGCCACCTGCTGGTCCTGGAACGGTCGGGCGTCCGGCAGGACGACGGCGATTTTCATTTCTTCGTCCGGCTTTACTGCGCGTCCACCGAGAACGCGACCGAGGTTTCGGCGATGCCCAGCCTGGCCGGGCGGGACTATCGCGTTCTGCGCAAGCGGCTGGTGTTCGATTTCGCGGCCCTGGCGCATCCGCCGTCCGACAATGTCGAAGGCATGACCTGGGGCCGCAGGCTCGGCAACGGCAACCGGTCGCTTGTTTTTGTCACGGACAACAATTTTTCCCCCCGGCATGCCAGCCAGTTCGAGGTCTTTGAAGTGGAATCCGGCGCGCGGGCCGTGCAGAAAGCCTTGGGCTGCCCCTAGCGGACGTGCAGTTTTCCCACCATGCCGGCCTGGAAGTGGCCGGGAATGTCGCAACCGAACAGGAATTCGCCCGTGCGGGTGAATTGCCACACCAGAGCCTTGGTCTCGCCGGGGCGCAGGTCGATGGAGTTGGCTTCGTCCATCGGCATGTCCGGCATCG
>JAATGA010000381.1 GCA_015654855.1 Rhodobacterales bacterium | reverse complement strand
GCGGAACAGCCGTTCGCGCAGACGCGGTGCCGGGGCGGCGTTCACGTTCTCGAACAGCGCCACGCGGCCGGCCAGGCCCGAGCCGGTGAGGTCCCAGATGAAGTTCATCAGCGCCTCTTTCTGCATCCCCGTCACACCTTTTCCGGGCAGCAGCTCGACCAGGTGATGGCCGATATCCGGGTTCTCGAACGCTTTCCTGCCGAAGCGCATGACCAGCCCCTGGCCGCAGATCTCCTGCAACTGGTGCACGATCACCGGGTAGTTGCGGATCGTGAACAGCCGGCCGGCGGTGATCATCGTCACATCCGGGCGCATCGTGCCGTTCGGCGCCTGATCGGCATTGGCCTCGGCCGCAAGAACGAAGGCGCGAATGGCGCGGTTGAACTCGATGATCTCTCCCAGGATACCCTGGACGCCGGAGAACTGCCCGGTGCCGAGGATCTCAGTCACCAGTTGCGCGGCGCCGACATAGATCTCGGATTTCACCATCAGCCGCGACAACACATGCCAATGCGCCCAGAGTGTCGCCTCGCCCGCCAGACCCCAAAGGCTGGAGTCGCCGAGGTTGAAGATCCGCTCTTTCGGCACGAAAACATTGTCGAAGACGACAAGCTGGTCGGCCTCTTCCCCCTTGGAGGTGATCGGGTGGTCGAACGGGTCGGCGCCGGGGTTCGACAGCATCTCGCGGCTGATCAGCTTGATGCCGGGCGTGTTGATCGGAACCGCGCCCCAGATCTTCGCCTCGGGCGGGGTGTCGGGATAGCCGAGGTTGGTGAAGATGATCTCGTTCGACTGGGCCGCGACCGAACCCACGGATTTCGCGCCGGAAATCCAGACGCCTTCCTTGGCGACCTTCTTGACGCGCATCAGGCTGGCCCATTGCGCCTGCGGGTGCGAGCGGTCGTTCTGCGGCCCGGTCAGCGATTCCGCCGCCGTGATCGAATTGGCGCGGCCATATTCGATGTAGCGCGCGACGTTTTCGGCGAAATCGGGCTGGCATTCGTCAAAGGCCGATTTCGCGCCCTTGAAGCGGTCCAGCAGCGAAGCGATGCCGATGGCGATGGTCGGCGCCAGATCCGGCGGGCGGCCAAAGGTGCCGGCAGTCTTTTCGGCGGTGTATTCGATCATCTTGCGCCGGTTGACCATCTCCTCCGGCGTCTTCGGCTCCTGCCAGGACCGGCCGACGATCTTGCCCATCTTCTCGTCATAGGTCGTGGTCGCCTGGGCGTATTCGGGCCTGAACTGGTCGTCGAACATCGAGGCCATCAGATCGACCCCAGCGGCCAGGCCCGGCTCGTCGAACACGTTCTTCAGCTTGCGTCCGCTGACCCATATCTGGCGGCCGTCGTCGAGCGAGGCCTTGTATTCCGCGCCGGTCTTCAGCGCATGGGCCGTGCCGGGCACAGGGGTTTGTGGCGCTCCATCCATTCTCTGTCCTTCGGGGTTGGTTCGATGGTTGGAAGTCGGTGGTTGTTCAAACCGACTTCTTTGGTTGAAAGATTTGGTTGCCGGTTTGGTTGTGTCAACCAATAGATGGGTTTGAGATACAGCTTGTGATGCAGTGCCCGCGTTTCTGCCTGAAACTTCGGCAAATACTGTCGGAAATCGAGGCAGGACAGTCGGGTTTCTCATCTGTAACGATGCAAAACAGCATGGCTGCGCTGCGGATATTGCCGTCTGCGGGATGCGATTCTTGCGCGCGACCTGCACATCATGACGCTTCTTTGCACAACCATTGACCGTTTCCGGTGTCGATCAAGATCGTTTTGCCATCAACCAAATACCATTGGTTTGTTTAAGGTTGATTCGCCCATAGCCACATGGTTTCGTGAATCCGACATCAACCCTGGTCTGGCGAAAGCCGATTCGGGTCTGAACGGGGGCGCGTCCGATGACTACATCCAGAAATCCCGGCGAAGAGGATCGCAGCCGCGTGGTCGTCGCATTGCAGAAGATGGTCGCCGAAGGTGCGCGCCTTCCGGCCGAGCGGCGGCTGTCTGAAACCCTCGGCGCCAATCGTTACGTCGTGCGCCAGGCGATCCAGAGCCTGCGGGACGAAGGCGTCCTGGCCCTGCCCCGCCGCCCGCGCCCGGCGGTCTGGCGCCATGACCATGTGGTGCAGAACACCAGCCCGCCCGAGCTATGGGAAATGCGTCTCGCGATAGAGCCGCGGCTCGTCTGGCTTGCCGGGCTGAACGGCACGCCGGGCGAGCTCGCCCAGATCCGGGAACTCCACGAAGCGGCCGATCCCGACCGGTTCGAGCGAGATCTGGACGTGGCCTTTCACCGCGCCATAGCGGCCGCAAGCCACAACCGCCTGGCCGCCTATCTGGTCGGGCGACTGACCGAAATCACCCTGGACCCGGGCTTTCTGATCCGCCAGCCGCCACTGACCCGCGAAACCGGCCACCGGCATCACGGCGACATCGTGACCGCCCTGCTGAAACGCCAGCCGGCGGTGGCGGAAAAGGTGATGATCACGCATCTGCGCGCAATCTCCATGTGGGCGCGCGGGCTGAACGTGACGGAGAAGCCATGACCCTGCTTTCGAAGATCCCGGCGGTTTCCGCGACCGAATTCCGCCAGGCGATGCGCCGGCCTGCCAATGCGGTGGCGGTGATCGCCACGGGTGCGCATGGCACCCGGGTCGGTCTGACCATGACGGCGGTCTGTTCGCTGTCGGACAGCCCGCCGTCGATCCTGATCTGCATCTACCGCGAAAGCGCGGCACTCGGCCCGATCCGGGCGAACGGCTGTTTCAGCGTCAACTTCCTTGGGGCGGAAGATGCGGGCCTTGCCGCCGTTTTCGCTGGCCGCGACGGTCTGCGCGGCGAGGATCGCTTCGCCCATGGCGACTGGGGTATAGCCGCGACCGGCGCGCCAGTCCTGACCTCGGCGGTCGCAAGTTTCGACTGCCGGCTCGACCGCGAAATCGACTCGCCCAGCCATGCGGTGATATTCGGCCGGGTCGAGGCTCTGCACCTCCGATCAGAGACGCCACAACCCTTGCCGGAACAAGGGCTTATCTATTGCGAGGGCAGTTTCGGCCGTTTCGCGCCGCTGGCCTGAAGCGCGGGGGCGACAGCCCCCGCCAAGGGCCGCCGTCAGGCGACCTTTTCCGCTTTTCCGGTCGCGGCGATCACGCCGAAGGCGTCATCCGCGGAGATCACGTCGCAGTATTTGAACTGCATGTCGAACAGCGCCAGCGCGTGCGACGCCTCGATCCGGTCGAAGACGCATTCCTCGATCACGGTAACATTGTAGCCATAGGCCCGACCGTCCACCGCCGTCGCGCGCACGCAGCCCGAGGTCGAATTGCCCATCAGCAGCAGGCCGTCGATGCCGTGATGCTTCAGGATGATCGGAAAGTTTGTGAAGGCGAAGGCCGAGGCGGTCTGCTTTTCGACGAGGATGTCGCCGTCCTCGATCTTCATTCCCTCGGGCAGGTCGGATTTTGGGCTGAGGCTCGAGAAATTCCCGTTCGGCTCGGATTGCGGAAAGCCCATATGCGGGTGGAAGATATGCTTGGTCCAGATGATCGGCATTCCGACCGCGCGCGCGGCAGCGATCATGCGGTTCTGGATCGGGATGGATTTCCAGGCGTGCGGTCCGCAGGCCCCGGAATAGCGATCGAGTTGTTCCCAGATCGGTATGTCATCGCCGCAGGCGGTGACCTGCATGTCGATGATCACCAGCGCCGGGTTCTTGCCCGGCCCGTTCTTTGCGCGCGGTTTGCGCACGGCCAGAACTTTCTTGTCATCCTCAGTCATATAGGCGTCCCAGACGGCCATCGGATTCCTCCTGTTGATTGGATCGGTTGCGCGGATCAGGCGGCCTGAGCCACCAGTTCCTCGAAGTCCCAGAAGTCCCGGCAGCGCCCGATCTGCGCCCCCCGGAATTCGAGCAGATGAGCGCCCCGCAGCGTGACCTCCCGTCCGGCCAGCCGCGCGGGGCCCAGGTCGCGCTGCACACGGGCGGTCATCACATAGGGGCAAAGCAGGCTGTCACCGGCCGCGATCGGCGGGTCCGGGCGGAAATGCAGATCCGCGAACAGCGACAGGAACCCGTTCAGGCCGGCGCGCAGTTCCACCTCGCCCCTGTGGCTGCGGCCGGATCCCACCTCTTCCAGCACCGCGTCGGGCGCATAGCAGGCCAGAACCGCCTCCGCATCGGCGGCATTGTATCCGGCATGGTAGGCGGCGGCGGTGGCCAGTCTTGCCAGGCGCTGTTCGGTCATGTCGCACCCTCAACCATCTTCGATCCAAGACTAACCATAGCAAGTTTGGTCGTCAACCAAAAGGCACTTTCTGGTTGCACCTTATCGCGGCTCGGGCAGTTTTCGTCCGAAAGGCCGCAAAGGCAGGCAGAGTTGGTGCGCCATAACAGTGGGGTCGCGCCCGGATACCAGAGTCCATTGGCGTGCAATGAAAGCGCCGATGCGGGCGGCGCAGCCGTGATCTTCAACCAACCAAAGCGGTGGTTGAACGCGATCTGGTCCGGTGGTATATTGCTCATCCGGGCATGGGGGATGCCCGCGCCGCCACCGGCGGCAATGTCTGATTGCAGAGTGCCGCGGAAGCCCGGGAGGCCGAATGAATACGATTGCGCAGTTGTCCGATGTGACCGGAGATATCGAGCGGGCATCCGACGCGCTTTCCGTGGAAGAGCTCGCGGCGCGGATTCGCGCGCTTTACGACGAGACCGGCACGGTTCCTGCAGAGCGGGCGCTGGCCGAAAAACTGGGTGTCGCGCGCTATACGCTGCGGCGCGCCTTGCAGATCCTGCGCGAGCAGGACGCGATCCCGGCGGCGCGGCCCCGGTCGCGCGGGCGGGCAACCCGGGTCCGGCACGAGGATCTGGTCAGCGTCACCAATCCGCTGGAAGTGGCCGAGCTGCGTCGGATGATCGAGCCGGTTTTCGCCCGGCTCGCCGCCATGCGCGCCACGCCGAGCGACATCGCGGCGATGCAGAAAGAGCTGGAGCGCGGTCACGCGCCCGATGTCCACCGGATCATTGCCCAATCCACCGGCAATGCGCTCGCGGCCGAGATCTATGGCCTGCTGCGCCAGATCGAAGGCGATGCGCGGCTTGGCATCGACACCGGAAAATCCGGCGAAAGCGTCGAGCGCCAGCGCGCCATCGTCGAGGCCATCGCCGCGCGTGCCCCCGACAAGGCCAGCGAGGCGATGACCGACACACTCGCCGAGATTTACCGCCGCTCGCTCTACGACTTCGGCTGACGGCGGTTCGGGCGCTCAGGAGGCGCCCGAACCGATGCGCGGCATATGGGCCGTCATCCAGTTCGCAAGGAACGGGCCGATCAGCACCACGGCGAACAGCCGCACCACCTGCAATGTCATGACGAAGCTGAGATTGGCATGGGTGTTGACGGTGATCAGCGCCACCGTCTCCAGGCTGCCGGGAATAGTCGACAGCACGCCGGTCAGCAAGCTTTCCCCGACGATCTGCGCCAGAAGCGCACCCGAGATCATGCACAGCCCCAGGAGCAGCACGATCCCACCGAGGATTGCACCGAACGACCGGGCGACGCCGCGGATCAGCGCGGGTGTGAAGCGCAGGCCGACCTGGCTGCCCAGGATCAGATAGGACGGCACCAGCAGCCACAGCGGAAAGGATGGCACCGCGAGGCCGGAAAAGTTGATTGCCGCGGCGACGCACATGGGCACCAGCGTGGCCGCCGCCGGGATAAAGCTCAGGAACCGGCCCGCCAGCACGGCCACCAGGCACATTGCCAATGTCACCGCCACCCCCGCGGCCGTGGCCGCGCCGCCGCCACCTGGGGGCAGGGGCGGCTCGTCCGAGATCATCCGCGACAGCACCGCAACCGACAGGATGACCGCCACGACCCGCAGGATCTGCACGAAAGCCACCACACGGCTGTCCAGCCCGCGCTCATGGCTCATCGCGATCATCGTGCCCGCCATGCCGGGCAGAAAGCCCCAGATCGCGACCTCCGGGTCGATGCCGCCGAAAATGCCCACGAGCCAGCCGACGAAGCAGGCGATCAGGAAGGTCAGGCTGACGAAGGCCACGACTGCCATCCAGTGCTGGGAAATGCCGGTCAGGATCTCGGGGCTGAGGTAGCGCGCGATCAGGCAGCCGGTCACCCCCTGCGCCAACCGGTGCACCAGCGACGGCACCCGCACAGTCGCGCCACGAATGCCGAGGAAGGTAGCCGCCAGCACCGGCCCGATCAGTTGCGCCGCCGGAAAGTTCATCTGCATCAGCAGCAGGGTCAGCGC
>JAATGA010000165.1 GCA_015654855.1 Rhodobacterales bacterium | reverse complement strand
CTGGGCGCCGGCAGCCGTGTGGTGCTGGACCTGGCCGGAACGGAGCTGGCCGTGCTGGTGCCCGCAGGCCAGGCGGTTCCGGCGATGGGGGAGGCCACCGGCATCGCCTTTGATCCCGGCGCGCTGCATTTGATGGAGGGGACGGAATGACCACCTGCGCGTTGCACCTGACCGCGGAAAGGGGGCGCGGCCCCCTGGCCCTGCGGACTCACCCCCGGGATATTTTCGCAAATAGGATGGGAGAAACACAGGTGCCTTTACGGGCGTCTGACCTTTGCGCGGAGGGGCGGGGATGAGCGGGTCTGCCATCCTGCCGGTCAGGGGGCCTGGCGACCGGCTGAGCGGGCTGTTCTGGCGGCGGCCGCGCGTACTGCTGGCGTTGCTGCTGACGCCGCCGCTGCTGTGGCTGGGGGTCGTCTATCTCGGCTCGCTCATCGCGCTGTTGGTGCAGAGCTTTTACTCCATCGACGAGTTTTCGGGCGTGGTGAAAGAGGAGTTCACGCTGAAGACCTATGCCGAGCTGTTCCGGGCGCAGAACCTGGACATCATCCTGCGGACGCTGGCCATGGCGGCGCTGGTGACCCTCGCCTCGGCCGTTATCGCCTTTCCCATCGCATTTTATGCGGCGCGTTATGCGCGGGGACGCTGGAAAGCAGTGTTCTACCTCGGGATCATGCTGCCGCTCTGGTCGTCCTATCTGGTCAAGGTCTACGCCTGGAAGCTGATCCTCGCGAAAGAGGGGATCGTCACCTGGGTCGCCACCCATGTCGGCGCGGGGCCGCTGCTCGGGCGGGCGCTGGATGAGCAGTGGTTCGGCGGCTCGTCGCTTTCGACCTCGCCGGTCGGGACCTTCATCGTCTTCGTCTATATCTGGATGCCCTACATGATCCTGCCGATGCAGGCCGCGCTGGAGCGGGTGCCGGGGTCCATGCTTGAGGCATCGGCCGATCTGGGTGCCAGCCGGGCGCAGACCTTTCGCACGGTGATCCTGCCGCTGGCCATGCCGGGGGTGGTCGCGGGGTCGATCTTCACTTTCTCGCTGACGCTGGGGGATTACATCATCCCGCAGATCATCGGCAATTCGGCGCGCTACATCGGTCTTGC
Organism: Rhodobacterales bacterium; assembly: GCA_015654855.1. Lineage (GTDB taxonomy): Bacteria > Pseudomonadota > Alphaproteobacteria > Rhodobacterales > Rhodobacteraceae > JAATGA01. The sequence continues at coordinate 9,367 of JAATGA010000165.1, read as the reverse complement.
GGTCTATCAGTTCCAGGGCACCGCCGGGAACCTGCCGCTGGCCGCCGCATTCGCCGTGGTGCCGATCGCGATCATGCTGGTTTACCTCGCCATCGCGAAACGGATGGGGGCTTTCGATGCACTCTGACAGCGCCTCGCCCGCCCTCAAGATCGCCGCTGGTGCCGGGTTGTTGTTCCTGCATCTGCCGATCCTGCTGATCTTCCTTTACGCCTTCACGACCGAGGAGAAGAGCTATCAGTTCCCGCCACCCGGGCTGACGCTGAAATGGTTCGCTGTTGCCTGGCACCGGGCCGATATCTGGCCGCCTTTGTGGCTGTCGGTGCAGGTCGCTGCGGTGGCGACGCTGGTTGCGATCATCCTGGGCACGCTGGTCGCCGCCGCCATGGCGCAGACCCGGTTCTTTGGCCGCGACCAGATCAGCCTGCTGATCCTGCTGCCAATCGCTTTGCCCGGGGTGATCACCGGCATGGCGCTTCGGTCCGCCTTTTCGGTGATGGAAATCCCGTTTTCCGTCTGGACCATCATCCTCGGCCACGCGACCTTTTGCATCGTCATCGTCTACAATAATGCCGTCGCGCGCTTTCGCCGGCTGTCGGGCGCGATTGTCGAGGCCTCGGCCGACCTCGGTGCCAACGGGTTCCAGACCTTTCGCCATGTGCTGCTGCCGAACCTCGGCTCGGCGCTGCTGGCGGGGGGGATGCTGGCCTTTGCCCTTTCGTTTGACGAGGTGATCGTCACCACCTTCACCGCCGGGCAGCAATCGACCCTGCCGATCTGGATGTTGCAGGAACTGGTCCGCCCCCGGCAGCGGCCGGTCACCAATGTCGTCGCCATCGTCGTCTTTGCCGTGACCTTCCTGCCGATCCTTGCCGCCTATTACCTGACCCGCGACGGCGACCAGACCGCCGGCGCCGGGAAATGAGGGAGAGAGATATGACAGCCATCGACACCGCCCTTCTGATCGGATCCGGCTTTGAGCCGGGGCAGGAAGCGCCCGAGCCGATCCTGAACCCGCGCACCGGCGCGCTGATCCTGAATGTGGCCGAAGCCTCGACCGCCCAGGTCGATGCCGCCGTCGCCGCCGCCCGAAGGGCCTTCGACACCTGGTCGCGCACCACGCCGGGCGAGCGTTCCGCCGCCCTCTTGCGCATCGCCGACCGGATCGAGGCCGAGGCGGAAGGCTTCGCCGCGCTTGAGGCGCTGAACTGCGGCAAGCCGATCAACGCCGCGCTGAACGACGAGATCCCGGCCATCGTCGATTGCTATCGCTTCTTTGCGGGGGCGGTGCGGACGCAACACGGACAGCTCGCGGGCGAATATCTGCCAGGCCACACCAGCATGATCCGCCGCGATGCTGTGGGGGTCGTGGCCTCCATCGCGCCGTGGAACTATCCGCTGATGATGATGGCGTGGAAGCTGGGGCCAGCCGTCGCCGGGGGCAATACCGTCGTCTTCAAACCCAGCGAGCAGACGCCGCTGACCGCCCTGAAAATGGCGCGCATCCTGGCCGAGGAACTGCCCGAGGGCGTGGTCAGCATCGTCACCGGACGGGGTCAGACGGTGGGCAGCTATCTGATCAACCACCCCGGCGTCGATATGATCAGCCTGACGGGCGATGTCGCGACGGGGCGCAAGATGCTCGACGCCGCCGCCCGAACGGTGAAGCGCACCCATCTGGAACTGGGCGGCAAGGCCCCCGTCATCGTCTTTGACGATGCCGACCTGGCCGAGGTGGTCGAGGGCTTGCGCGCCTTCGGCTACTACAACGCCGGGCAGGACTGCACCGCCGCCTGCCGAATCTATGCCGGGCCAAAGGTCTATGACCGGCTGGTCGCCGACCTGACCTCGGCCGTGTCCTCGATCACTCTGGCCGCCGAGAACGATACGACCAACGAGATCGGGCCGCTGATCTCTCTCCGCCAGCGCGACCGGGTGGCAAGCTTCGTCAACCGCGCCCGCGAGGTGCCGCATATCGAGGTGACGACGGGGGGCGAGGTGATGGACCAAGGCTTCTACTACCGCCCGACCGTCGTCGCCGGCGCCCGCCAGGATGATGAAATCGTCCGGCGCGAGGTCTTTGGCCCTGTCGTCTCGATCACACCCTTTGCGGAACCCGATCAGGCCGTCGCCTGGGCCAACGACAGCGACTATGGCCTGGCCTCCTCGGTCTGGACCAAAGACGTAGGCCGCGCGATGGAGACGGCGGCGCGGCTGCGGTATGGCTGCACCTGGATCAACACGCACTTCATGCTGGTCAATGAAATGCCGCACGGGGGCCTGAAACAATCCGGCTATGGCAAGGACATGTCGGTCTATGCCTTGGAGGATTACACCGTCGCCCGCCATGTGATGGTGAAATGGTAACGGCGTGAGCTTTCCTTCCTTGCGGGCCTGTGTCTGACTGCACCGGCCTGCAACGAACGGAGGACAGCATGGCCACCACCCGTCTATGGACCGATGCCGAAGCCGAGGTCGATCCGCGCGTCAAGGCGGTGTTCGACGACATCCGCGCCACGCGGAGATCGGATTTCATCAACAATATCTGGCGCGCTCTTGCCGGTCAGCCCGATCTGCTGGAGCGCACCTGGGCCAGCCTCAAGGCCGTGATGGTCGCGCCCGGCGAACTGGATCCGCTTACGAAGGAACTGATCTATATCGCCGTCTCGACCGCCAACGGATGCAGCTATTGCGTCCATTCCCACACCGCCGCCGCCCGCGCCAAAGGCATGACCGACCGTCAGCATGAAGAGCTTCTGTCGGTGATCGGCATGGCGGCGCAGACCAATGCGCTGGTGACCGCGATGCAACTGCCGATCGATCCGCAGTTTCTGGTCGAAGGCTGACCACCAGAGGAACCGTCGCGGCGAGCAGGTTGCCCTTGCGAAAATAGATTGAAATGCAAATCATTTGAATCTACATGCACCGCCATGCAGCACGACGCCCGCTCTCGTTTCGGTTTCCGCCTCGTCACGCTCGCCCGCCACTGGCGGCGGGTGATCGACCGGGAACTGGCCCGTTCGGGGCTGACCGATGCGAGTTGGGCGCCGCTGATCCATCTGGACGAAGGCGGCGACGACATCAGCCAGAGCGAACTGGCCGAGCGTGTCGGCCTCGACGGGTCGAGCCTCGTGCGGCTGATCGACCTGCTGGAACAGCGGGGGCTGGTCGAACGTCGGGTCGATCCCGCCGACCGGCGGGCGCGGCGGATCCTGCTGACCGGGCCGGGCCGGGCCGAAATCGCCGCCCTGCGTGAACGGCTGCTCAGGATCGAGACGGCGATGCTCGCGCCCCTCGACGATACGGCGCTGGACCGGCTTGCCGCCGATTTCGACCGGGTCGCCAGCGGCATTCGTGCGGTCGAGACTGCGGGGCGAGCAGGCGAAGGCGAGGCCAGGCATGTCGCCACGCCGGATGCCGATGGCGAACCCGGGGGGACAGCATGAACCGCATCGCCACCGCCGCCGGCTTCGATCCAGCACGGCTTGCCTTCGCCGCCCGCACCTCGGTTGCCGCTTGCCTTGCGCTCTGGCTGGCCTGGATGCTGGGGCTGGAACATCCGCAATGGGCGGCGATGTCGGTCTGGGCGGCATCGCAGCCGCTGCGCGGGCAGTTGGTCGAGAAATGCTTTTTCCGCTTTGCCGGCACGGTTTCCGGCACGGTGGCGGGGATCGCGCTGGTCCATGCGGCAGGGGTGCATCCGGCGCTGCTGGTCATCGGGCTGGCGGCCTGGGTCGCGGCCTGCACCGGGATCGGCAATGTGCAGCGCGGTTTCGTGTCCTATGGCACGGTGCTGGCAGGCTATACCGCCGCCATGGTCTCGCTGCTGGATGCCGGCCATCCCGAAAACGTGACGGCGCTCGGCGCGGACCGGCTGGCCACGGTCTTGACCGGGGTGGCGGTGGCAACGGTCTGCGGCTTGCTCTTCGCCCCCGCGGATGGCGGGCGGAGCGCGTTGCGCGACCGTCTGCGCCTGCTGATCGCCGATCTGCTCGACGCCCTCGCCGCCGCGCCCGAGGGTCTGGCGCGCGAGACGGCGGGCGATCTGCTCGGCCGCCTCGCCACGGTGGAGGAGGCGCTCGACCCCCATTCCGCGGGCTCGCTCCGCTCCCGGCAAGAGGTGCGGGCGGCACGGGCGGTGCTGATCGCGGGTATCGGCCTGCTGCTGGATGGCGCCGGTGGCAAGGCCGCGCCCGAAGGCCGGGCGGCGCTGTTCACGCGGTCGGCGGCCGCCCTTCGCGCCGGGGATGTCGCGGGTGCTGCGCGGCTGCTCGACCCGGATACGACTGGGGCACAAGCGACAACGGGCGAAATCGCGGCCGATGCCATCACGGGCACCCTGCCGGATCTTTCCCGAGCGCTGCGCATCGCGGCCACGACGGAGGGTTCCTCCGGCCCGGCCGTGACGCCGCCGCCGGTGATCCTGCACCGCGACTGGATCGGCGCACGCGAGGCGAGCCTGCGCGCCGCCGGGGCGATCCTGCTGGTCGGCGGGTTGTGGCAGGTCACGGGGTGGAGTTCGGGGAACTTCATGCTGCTTGGCCTGTCGATCATGATCTCGGTCTTTTCGACGTTTGAAAGCCCGGTTCTGATGATGCGCAACGTGTTTCTGGGCCAGTGCTGCGGGGTGCTGGGGATGCTGGTCTGCCGCTGGCTCGTCTGGCCGACGACCGGTGGCGAGGCGGGGCTGGTGCTGACCATGATGCCCTTCATTCTGTTCGGCAGCCTGATGATGGCGCATCGCCGGACCGGGCCGGTCGCCTTCGACTACAACATGGTTTTCCTGCTGCTGAGCCAGCCGCACTGGCCCCTCGCCGGCAATTTCGACCATTCGCTGCTGACGGGACTCAGCGTCGTGCTCGCGCCGCTGCTGGCCTGGGCGATCTATCTGACGGTGTTTCCGGCCAATCTCGGCCGGCGGATCGACACGCTGATGCGGATGATGCGGCGCGACCTGGCCGACCTCGCCCGCGATCCGGGCGCACTGGCGCATCGCCCGGTCTGGCGGGCGCGGCTGTATCACCGGATGCTGCGACTGATCCGCATGACCGACCGCCACGGCCGCGCCCGCGACGAGGCGGTGGCCGAGGGGCTGGCCGCGCTGCGTGCCGGGCACCGGATCATGCGGCTGCACCGGCTGGCCGGGGCGCCGGGCACGGGCGACAGCGACCGGCGCGCCTGCCGCCTGGCGCTTGGCCGCGCCGCCCGGTTCGAGACGGCGCCCGACCTTGCCGAGCGCGCGCTGGCTCAGGCGGAGGCGCGGTTCGACCGCACAGCCCCGGTCTGATCGCCGCCCTGCCAGATGCCGTATTCGCGTTGCAGCCATTCGGCGCAGGCGCGGTTCGCGGCCTCGCGTCCCGCGCCTTCGATCACCTGGCGGTGCAGCGCCTCGTCCCCCGCCTGGCTCGGCAGGTCGGTGAAGACCCGCCTCCGCGTCGCGTGCAGCCAGGCCGGGATGCCGCGCCGCGCCATCTGGCCCGACAGCCAGACATCGTCGACGGTCCACAACCCCTCGGGGATCGCCATCGCCTGCGCATCGAGGAAGTCGGGACGGATCGCCACGCCCGACAGCCCCTCGGCCACATCGACCCAGCCCGAGCGGGCATAGGTCCGGGGCCGCGCCTTCACCTCAGGCGGGATCGCCACACCATAGCGCAGCCGCTGCCAAACGCGGTGCAGCCGGTAGACCGGATCGCGCTTGCCCTTGCCCTTGCGGACGCGGGGGGCGGGCGCGGTCACCTCGGGCAGGCCCAGGTGGTGCATCTGAAACCCCTGGAGCGCCAGGGCCGCGCGCGGATGCGCCGGGCGGTCGGCCAGCAGGGTTTCGGCCCATAGCGGCGTATAGATCCGGTCGTCGTCGCAATAGAGCAGATCGAGGTCCTGCCCCCGCAGTGCCTCTGCCGCGAACAGAACCTTGGTCGCCGGCCCCAGATCCTCTGCGGCGCGGCGGACCTCGACGCCCTTCGGCAGCTCTGGCAAGCTGCCGTCGTAGTCGGGAAAGCGGCGATAGCGGCGCGGCAGCCAAAGCTGGACCGCCTCGGGCCGCCGACGTTGCGCGAGCAGCGCCGACAGAACGGCGGGCAGATCGCCGAAGCGCGGGGGAATGGAGCTGAGCGAGATGACATACACGGGCCGGACCCCCCTTGCCGCCGGGCGGCCCTGGCCGCGATGATATACCTGTTGCGCCATGGCCAGACGGAATTCAACCTGTCGGGCCGCTATCAGGGCCGGTCGGATTCACCCCTGACCGATCTGGGCCGTCGTCAGGCGGCAGCCTTCGGGCAACGCCTAGCCGAACACGCCAACCCGCGCGCGATCTGGACCAGCCCCTTGCCCCGCGCCGCCGGGACCGCGCGGCTTCTGTCCGCCGCCCTTCCCGCTGTGCCGGTTCTGAAGGATCCGCGTCTGCAAGAGGTCTCGCTCGGGCTTTGGGACGGGATGACGCGGGACGAGATCGCGGAGGGCTGGCCCGGGGTCCGGCGCAGACACCCACCCCGGCAATGGATGTTCCATGCCCCCGAGGGCGAAAGGCTGGAGTCACTGCTCGACCGGCTCGGCGCGGTGCTGGCCGATGCGACGGCGGCGCAGGATGTGGTGCTTGTCAGTCACGGGATCACCGGGCGGCTGATCCGCGGGCTGCACGCCGGTTTGCCGCTGGCCAAGGCTCTGGAGCTTGAGGCGCGGCAGGATGTGATCTGGCGGCTGGAACCGGGCGGGCGGATCACGGAACTGCCATCGACGGGACTGTGAGCCGTCACCAGCCCTTCCAGGCGATCAGCCATCCTTCACCCCCCTGCGCCGCCTGCGCCCCGGCCAGCGATGCGCCGCGCGGCAGATTGCCCGCGATCAGACCTGCGTCCAGCACAGCGACCGGCCCCTGACGCGCGGCGAGGGTAAAAGGCAACGGCCCCGTGGCCCACCAGGCCGGCGCACCGGGCAGACGCCGCGCGACCTCGGGCAGCGCCCTGACCAGCCGGGCCAGCGCGGGATGCCCGGGCGGGGCCGCGATCAGGGCGTTGGACAGAAGCAGACTGCCCCCGGCGGCGATGCGCGGCGACGGCTCGGCCAGCGCGGACAGACCCGTGGCGGGGATCGCCGCTTCGGGGGGCAGATCGGGGCGCGCCGGATACCAGTCGCAGTCGAGATAGACGCCCCCCTCGGCCAGCAGCAGGCGATAGCGCGCCACGTCGACCGCCCCGGGCAGATCGCCCGCCGCGACCATCGCCCGCCACAAAGGATCGTCGGTGACGCCCGCCGCCCGCAACGCGGCCTCGTCCCACAGCCGGTAGGTCCAGCCGTGGCGCACACACAGCGCGGACCAGGCGGCGCAGGCAACGGGCGGCGGGCCGCCGATCCAGATCTGGTGCATCAGGCGCGGCACCAAAGCCGCCGTGGCCGCGACCAGGGCCGCGCGCAGATCCGCATCGGGGGCGAAGAGATCGGCCAGAACCGACTCTGCCGGAACCGCCGTCGCGCGCAGGCCCGCAACCTCGGCCGCATCGCCCCCGATCCGGGCGAGCCGCAGCCGGGCCGAATGCAGCTTGCGCGGCAGGCCCAGCATCGTCGGCAGCCCGAGCGCGCCGACCTCCGGGTCAACGGCAACCTTGTCCAGCGCGGCCCGCGCCGCCTCCATCCGTCCCTCGCGGGCGAGGGTCAGCGCCCGGTCGAGTTCGGCCACCAGCCGCGCCTTTGCCGTCATTCCCCGCATTCCGCCTGCCCTGCCCGCATCCCGATTGATACCGATGTGCCCCGGATCGCAAGGAAATGCCATCCGGCGCGCATTTGCGAACGGTTCTCGCTCGACAGCCGCGCGGCGCGCAATAACTCTGACGCGAACGCAGCCGGGAGTCCCGCCCTGAACGAACGTCACGCATCCAACGGCGATCTGTTGCGGGTCGAAGGCCTGGAGATCGGCTTTCGCCTGCTCAGGGGCGAGGTGCAGGCCGTCCGGGGGGCGAGCCTCAGGATCCTGCCCGGCCGGGTCACGGCGCTGGTCGGCGAATCGGGATCGGGCAAAAGCGTCACCGGCCAGGCGATCCTGGGCCTTTTGCCGGCCGAGGCGCAGGTTTCGGGCCGCATCCTCTTCGACACGGGCGAGGGTCGGGCGGTCGACCTTTTGTCCCTGCCGCGCGACGGGCGGGCCGTCCGCGCCATTCGCGGCAACCACATCGGCATGATCTTTCAGGAGCCGATGACCTCGTTCTCGCCGCTGCACACCATCGGCAACCAGGTGTCCGAGGCCCTGCGTCTGCACCGCCCCGTCACCGCTACTGAGGCGCGCGAGCGATCCGAGGCGATGCTGGCCCGCGTCGGTTTCACCCAGCCGTCCCGCGTCTTCGACATGTATCCCTTCGAGCTGTCGGGGGGAATGCGCCAGCGCGCGATGATCGCCATGGCGGTGATCTGCGGCCCGTCGCTGCTGATCGCGGATGAGCCGACAACCGCGCTCGACGTGACGATCCAGGCGCAGATCCTGGCGCTGATCCGTGATCTGCAACAGGAGCTGGGGCTGGCGGTGCTGCTGATCACCCACGACCTGGGGGTGGTGGCGAATATGGCCGACGAGATCGTGGTCATGCACCACGGGCGGGTGGTCGAATCCGGCCCGACCGGCGACATCTTCGCCACGCCCTCGCATCCCTATCTGCGCGAGCTGATGCAGGCCGTGCCGCTGCTCGGTCCGCACGGGCGCGAACGGCTGAAACCCCTGCGCGAGATCCCGGCCGAGGGGGTCGCGGCACTGGCGCGGCTGGCGGCCCGCCGACCCGTCGCCCCGGCCCCTGCCACCCGCCCGCTGATCAGCCTGCGCGGCGTCACCAAAGCCTTTCAGCCGCGCCACCAGTCCTGGTCGCTGTTCGGCGGGACCGAGGCGCCGGTGCGCGCGGTGGACGATGTCAGCTTCGACATTCATCGCGGCGAATGCCTGGGACTGGTGGGCGAAAGCGGGTCCGGCAAGACCACGGTCGGCAAGCTGCTGGTGCGCGCGTTGCAACCCGATGCGGGCACGATCGTCTTCGACGGCGACCGGGCCATCGACATCAGGCGCGCCCGGGGCGAGGCCCTCGCCGCGCTGCGGACCCGGGTGCAGATGATCTTTCAGGACCCGGTTTCCTCGCTGTCGCCGCGCATGACCGTGGGCCGCATCCTGTCCGAGCCGCTGGAGATCCACCATCGCGGCAGCGCGCCCGAACGTCGTGCCGTCGTCTCGGCCCTGCTCAAGGCGATCGGCCTGGGCGAGGGTGCCGCCTCTCGCTTTCCGCACAGCTTTTCCGGCGGGCAGCGGCAGCGGATCGGCATCGCCCGCGCGCTGGCCCTGTCGCCGGAGTTCATCGTTTGCGACGAGGCGGTATCGGCGCTGGACGTGTCGGT
>JAATGA010000006.1 GCA_015654855.1 Rhodobacterales bacterium | reverse complement strand
CGATCATGGAATATCATATCCGCGAACTCTCTTCGCCGCGCCCAGCCTCTCGCCTCCAGTTCCGGGCCATCGAAGAGTTCGCTCACCCGTCCCAGGCACAGATAGGCGACAGGCACGACATGACCCGGCAAGCCAAGGATTTGGCGCAAATCCTTGTGGTGGAAAATACTGACCCAACCGACACCGATCCCCTCGGCCCGCGCGGCGAGCCAAAGGTTCTGCACGGCGCAGGCTGTCGAGTAGAGGTCCGTATCATTGTCATGTGTGCGACCGAGAACAGCCGTCCCGCCTCGATCCCGGTTACAGGTGACACATACATTGACCGGGGCCTCACAAATGCCCTGCAGCTTCAATTCCGAGTAAAGCGCGCGCTGCTCCTCCTCAAACATCTCCCGGGCCTCCGCGTTGGCGCGGTCGAATGCTTCGCGAACCAAGGAGCGAACGGTGATGTCGCGAATGACGATAAAGTTCCACGGCTGCGAGAGGCCAACGGATGGAGCGGCCTGAGCGGCGGCGAGAATGCGCGACAGCACCATGTCGTCGATCGGATCGGGCAGAAATTGGCCGCGCACATCCCGCCGTTCATGAATGGCACGATAAACTGCTTCCCGCTCGGGCGCAGAAAATGCGGCGGCGGGCCTTAGTCCGGTTGGCTGCATGACATATCCCCTGTCTGACAGACCAGCGGCCCCGTCGCCGTCCGCGCGCCGGGGTCTAAATTGTCCGGCCGGTCTTCTGACTTGGCTTCTTCCCGCAGCGGCACCTTCCCGGCCTGAGCCAGTGGCATTGCCGCCCGGTCCACCTTACAGCGTTGGGCACGTCACGGATTTTCACCGTGTTCCCGATTATCTACGACGCGATACGCGACGAGCACCGGACAAACCGTAGCTAGCCGGGTTACATGCGCCGCGCAACCGAGCAGGCTTAAGGGTTCGCGCAGCACCAGGACCGAACGGCCCGGGAGGGCAAAGCCAGAGGACGTCATGCCGTCCGACTGGCCGTCGATTTTGGACCAGACCTTGCAAACCGAGTTGATCAGGACACGAGGCCGCGCAATGCTAGGGGTTTCATTCTGTTCTGACTGTTGCCGATGGATCATGCCCCTGACGGCGATGAACCCGGCGAGTTTGTCGACGAGGATGGCGAGGTGGCCTGGTGAGTTTCCCCTGTGACGGGTGTGGCCTCATGTCACGCAATGGGAGAAGGATCACGAGGGTGGTGATCGGAACCTGCCAGCACTGCTCCGGATGAAGGTTCCCTGCCCCGCAGCTGCGCCAGGTTCACGGCCGGATCCCTGCGATCAGCCCCATCGCAACCCGGACGGCGATGCACCGGCCGGACAGATGACGGGTATGGGAAGATCGGGCGATCACCCTGACCCGCCCTATATCACCTGCGGTGCGGTGGGAGGCTCGACCACGAGCAGGACGACGTTGCTTGTCCCAGCAGGCTGATCCCGCCGTTGCGGAGGCGTGCCCCAGCCAGCCCTGTGTCGTGTTCCTTCTGCGAAACTGGACCCTGGACCTAGACAAGACGGCAGAAGGTGGATGGGTTTCGCGCATGGCGGCTAACGGTCTCCGCCAGCACAAAACCGATACGGCAACTTTCCTGCGGCATGGCACGGGGGGATTACCAGAACCTGACGCAGTGCCCTTCCCGGATCATGATCGCGGCGAGATCCTGACCATCCGGCAACCGGCAGCTTCCGATCTTGCGGTCGTGGCTGCTTCTGCCGTTCAGGGCGCAGGTCAGGGTGAGGGTCCGGCCGGAAACCAGTTCGCGCATCCGGGCCGTTGCGGCCTGCCCTTCCCTCGTGTCGCGCTCGGCGCAATCGAGCGAGCCGAAGCGGATTGGCGTGCCCGCAACCTCGATCGTATCGGCATCGCGGACATGCGTCACCGGCCCCTTGATGGTTTGCAGCGCGGTGAGGCCGGGCAAAGGCCCGAGATATTCCGGGAAACGTTCGATTGCGAAGAAGCCCATGGTCAGCATTGCCGCCAGCCCGCCAACGATCCCGCCAGGAGAAAACCGGCGACGCCGGAACGGGCCGCCAGAGAAACGGCGGACCCGCGATGTTTGGCGCCATTGGCGTAATTGCATGCTTCTGCCCACGGCACAGTTCCTACCTGCCTCCATGCGCGAAGCAAAGTCGGGGTTGGCACCCCGTAGTCATCGCGCCACCCGTTCTTGCGGATGGCGCGATGCGATGATGTCAGCCCTTTTGCTGTGCGAAAGGCGCGCGATACTGCGACTGGCGTTCCAGCATCCAGCCCGGATATTCCGGGGGCAGTTTCGTCACCGCATCAAGCGCGGCCAGATCCTCGGCAGACAGGGTCACCTCCGTCGAACGGATATTGTCCTGCAACTGGTCGATCCGCTTCGCCCCCACAATCACACTGCTCACCACCGGCTGATACAGGAGCCAGGCAAGCCCCACTTGCGCCACGGTGCAACCTTTGACTGACGCGATCTCGCGCATCACGGCAATGGCGGCATCGCCGCGCTCCAGATCAACCGGCGGAAAGTTGAAGCGCGCCCGGCGGCCATCGTTCGCCGTGTTGCCATCGCTGTACTTCCCCGAAAGGAAGCCACCCGCCAGCGGGCTCCAGACCATCAGGCCAATGCCTTCAGCCTGCAACATCGGCACGATCTCGCGTTCCAGATCACGGCCGACCAGCGTGTAATAGGCCTGCAAGGACAGGATCGGCGCGAGCTTCCTCGCCTCGGCGATACCGACCGCCTTGACGATCTGCCACGCCGCCCAGTTCGACAGGCCGATGTAGCGCACATGGCCCTGCCGCACGAGCGTATCGAGCGCTTCCAACGTTTCGGTGATCGGGGTCAGCGGATCAAAACCGTGGATCTGGTAGAGATCGATATGATCCATCTGCAGCCGCGACAGGCTGGCCTTGGCCTGCGCCATGATATGGGCGCGCGAGGCACCGCTGGCGTTCGGGCCTTCGCCCATCACCCCCAGCACCTTGGTCGCGATCACCACATCGTCGCGCGGAATGCCCAGATTGCGGACCGCCTGACCGAGGATCCGTTCACTCTCGCCTCCGGCATAGACGTTCGCCGTGTCGATAAAATTGATGCCAGCGTCGACAGCGGTCTTCACGAGGGTATTGGCCTCATCCTGACGCAGTTGGCCGATCTGGCCCCACATACCGTCAGAGCCGCCAAAGGTCATCGTGCCGAGGCAGAGTTCGGAAACCAAAAGGCCGCTGGGGCCGAGGGTGCGATAACGCATGGGATGTTCCTTTATGTCGGAGGAGGCGCCGGAGCAGAATGCGCCGGGTTGAAGCAAAGATAGGACTGCCCTGCCCCGGGTCACCACGCTGATCCTCGCGAATTCTTGCACGATCCTCTCATTCACATAGATTTCGGGCTGTGAACCGGGCGATCAGGCCCTAGATTAGAGGTCATGGAAAACGACCACCTTGCCCCTCTCAGAGACCTGATTTCCCGCCAATGGCAGGCGCATGGGCGCGAAACCCAGGTCGACGGACTGTACCTGACTTCGGTCACGGTGCCGACGGG
>JAATGA010000326.1 GCA_015654855.1 Rhodobacterales bacterium | reverse complement strand
CGGCCGGAAGACGAGGCGGGCAGCCCGGGTCGGGGCGATGAAGATGACGGACGAGCAGGGAAACAGATTGCAGAAACTCGCCTTCCCTCTGGACCAGATTTCCGGCCAGTGCGAATCCGCTTTTGCCGGCCCCATGCGGGACGAAGGGCGCATCCTGACCGTGATGGTCGCCATCGGCGCGGCCAGGGTCCGCATCGGCGATCCCTTTCGCCTGCGCGAGGCGCTGGACAACATCCTGACCCGTCCCGCCCCCGGCGAGGCCCGTGTCGGCATCGCCTTCAGCGGCCGCGAGGGCCGGCCGCTGGTGATCGAGGTCACCGGCGTCGCGGCCCCCGTGCCCCGGGTCGGCGAGTTGGTCGCGGCCATGGGCGGCACCCTGACCTTCGCCCCGCCGGCCACCCTGCGCCTGACCCTGCCCTTCGACAGCGCCGACGCCGAAAGCATCGAGCCGGCCGAACCCGCCGCCAGGCGCGAGGCGCGACCCTTCGGCGGATTGCGCCTGCTGATCGCCGACGACAGCCACACCAATCTGATGGTCATGCGCGAGATGCTGGCCAGCACCGGGGCGCAGATCACCACCGCCGGCGACGGGCAGCAGGTGCTGGACCTGTGGCGCAGCCGGCCACTCGACATGCTGCTGCTGGACATCGCCATGCCCTTCGTGGACGGTCTGGCGGCGCTGCGGATCATCCGCGCCGAAGAGGATCGCACGAACAGCCCGCATATCCCCGCCGTCGCCGTCACGGCCAATGTGATGGCGCATCAGGTGGACGAATACATCCTCGGCGGCTTCGACACCCATATCGCCAAGCCCTTCCGTCGGTCCGAGCTGATCGAGACCATCGCCGCGCTGGCCCCGGCCGACAGGCTCGCGGCGCGGGGCTGAAGGGTCGCGCACCATCCGCTCAGCCGACGGCCTCCTCTGCCGCCGCAAGCGGCAACGGCAGGTGCAGGCGGACAAGCGTGCCCTTGCCCGGCGCGCTGTCGATGGCGACGCTGCCGCCCATGGCGTCGACCAGATGCCGCAGGATCGACATGCCGAGGCCGCTGCCGCCGAAGCGACGGGTGGTGCTGCCGTCGGCCTGTTCGAATTCGTCGAAGATGCGGGCTACCTGCTCGGCGGTCATGCCGATGCCGGTATCGCGCACCTCGATCGACAGCGCCCCGTCGTCGAGATCGGCGGCCGTCAGCCGCACCTCGCCCAAAGGGGTGAATTTGATCGCATTGCCGACGAGGTTCTGGAGCACCTGCTGCAACCGCAGCGGATCGCCGATCCGCAGCCGCAGCCGCCCGCCCGGCACCATCGCCTCGAAGGCCAGCCCCCTGGCCTCGGCCTGGGGCCAGAACAGCCCGTCGATCCGCGCGACCACCTCTTGCGGGTCGAAGGGCAGCGCCTCCAGCGTCATCTTGCCGGCCTCGATCCTGGACATGTCGAGGATGTCGTTCAGCAGCGCCAGCAGCAGCTCGCCCGAATCGCGGATCGTGGCGACCATGCGTTTTTGTTCGGACCCGGTGACGCTGTGCGACAGCACCTCGGCCATGCCGAGAACCCCGTTCAGGGGCGTGCGGATCTCGTGGCTCATATTGGCGAGGAACCGGGATTTCGCGAGGCTGGCCGCCTCGGCCCGCGCGACGGCTTCGTGCAGGTGCAGTTCGTGGTTGTATTGCTCGGTGATGTCGGCGACCGACAGCACGGCGTGCAGGTTGCGGCGGTTTTCCAGGCGCAGGGGCGTGACGTTCATCGACAGGATGCGTCGCATCCCGTCCGACCGCCGCAGGATCGACAGGCGACGGTCCCGCATCACCGGCTTGTTGCGCAGCATGGCGTCGATCAGATCGCCCAGATTCGCGATCTCGCTGCCGTCGGGTTCGCGCGCTTGCCATTCCGCGTCGGTGATGGACACGCGCTGCTTCCCGGCCAGGCGGATGCCGAGGATGCGTTCGGCTTCGGCATTGGCGAAGACATAGGCCCCGGTGTCGTCGATGGCGATCAGACCGGAAAAGCTGGTCTCGGTCAACGTCGCCTGAAGGTCGCGTTCGGCATCGAGCGCGCGCTGCAATTGCAACCGCTGCGTTATGTCGTGCAGCCGCAGGACCCAGCCGACCGGCGTTCCCCGGTCGCCTATCGGGCGCGGCATCGGGGCGAGCGACAGGGAATATTCCCGCGCGCCGATACGCAGCGGACCGGCGTCATCGCGAAACCGCCCCGAGGTGATCGTGGCGACCAGCGGCGTAAGCCAGGCGCAGGTTCCGGCAGGCAGGCCGTTTTGTGACAGATCGTCGCCGATCAGCCGTCGCGCCTCGGGGTTGGCCGACAGGATGTTGCCGCCGGGGCCGACCAGCAGCACCGGGTCGGGCACGCTGTAGAACAGCACGTCGCGCACCATGGCATCGGTGTCCATCAGCCGGTTGTTGGCGATCATCCAGGCCAGCACCGTCAGCACCCCGGAAAAGGCGTAAGGAGTCGGATCGAAGCCATAGATCGTCACGCCAAACCCGACATAGGCGAAATTCGCCGCTGCCGGGACCGATGTGATGATGAACAGCCCGATGAAGAACAGCCGAAAGCGTTCGCGCGTCAGGATGGCCCCGGCCAGGGTCTGCGCCACCGCATAGCCGAGGAACAGATAAAGATATGCCGCCGTCGCATAGAACAGCGGTCCGTGATCGTAGACCGCCGTCGCCCGCCCGCCATCCTGCACCAGCCGCGTCGCGGGGCCATAAAACAGCCGGTGCGCCGGATTGGTCACGACCACCGCCAGCGTCACCAGCGGCCCGCCCAGCAGAAAGAACCGTTTCGCCAGCCGAACTCGCCGGGCCTGGCCGGGAAAGCAATATTCCATGATGAAGAACGACCAGGCCGTCGGCAACAGCACGATCAGCGGCCAGCTTGCGCTCGCCCAGAACAATTTGCAGGCGAGCGAGAGCTGCGACATCTCCATCATGCAGCCGATAAGCCACAGCGCCATGGCGATCAGGCTGATGAGGAAATGCCGCTTGCCGAAGAAATCCTGCCGCCGCCACAGCCACAGCGCGACGCCGGCGATCCCCAGGGCGAGGGCCAGGGTGAAGACCACGCCCTGATTCATCACATCGGGGCGGAAACAGCTTTGCATCCGGTGTCCTTTCACCCGCGCATCGACGCCCGACAGGGGAAACCGGCCGCTGCGACTCAACCCTGAGGCTGATCCGACGACTTGCCGATATTTCCCCCCCTTCGCGCAAGTCGCAGCTTGCGCGACAAGGGTAAATAAAGCGGTTCGGCCGCCGCATTCCGCCTGCGGAGCGGCAGTGATCGGACGGCGCGAGGGGCGGCATGGCGGGGCGACGCGCCCTTCGCCCGGGGCGCGTGCGCCTCCGCGCTGCGGAGGTGTGCGAAAAGTGCAAGGATTTGCGCTTTCCGTTCCGAAACAGCTTACCGGCTTATTGGATAAGGACCGGAGCATCGGTTAGACTATCTGCGGCCACGCCTGATGCACAGACGACGACAGGAATCCTTTTGCGATCACGACACCCCGGTCCTTTCGGAACGAGGCGGCTTCTGCGGCGCCGCGCGACGGTTCTGGCGTTCGCGTTTGCGCTTGCCGGCTGCGACGGGCTCGACCCGATGGACCTGCCCCCCACGCCGCGCCAGGCCGAAGAGCAGACGGTTCCTGTCGAGATGCCGAAGCGGCAGGCCTGGATCAACCCACCCGGCCTGCAACTCGTCTTGCAGCGCGGGCTGGTCAACAGCTCGGAACAGCGGCTGCTGCTGCGCAACAACTCGGCGGTCGGGGGCGACAATCTGATGATCCTGCGCACACGCAAGGCCCCCGGCCCTGTCGGACGCTTGCAGTTCCGCGAATTCGCCCGCCGCGTCGGGGGCCTGCCCGCGCCGTTCGAGGATCTGGCCACGGGTGAGTTGATCACCGCCAGCGACGACCTCGGCCCCTATTTTTGGGCCGAACGGCGGTCCGGCGTCGATACCGTCTGCATCCTTGCGATCCGCAGGCTCGATACGGCCGACCGGCAATTGCCCGAGGATGTGGACGCGATGGACATCCTGTTGCGCAACTGCGTGCGGGGCGCGCCCGAGGCGGCGCTGACCCCGATCCTGGCCGGGGCGGTCGGCGCATCGGCCGAGGGGGCGCCGGGCCCCGGCAAATCGCGGATGCTTTCCGCCCTGGCGGGACCCTTGCCGGAATGACCGGGGTCGTGCAACCTCGCGCCGACGCGACACGGGGGCGGCGATGACGCGCATCTGGCCGATCCTGCTATTGCCCCTGTGGCTCGCGCTGGTCGTGCCGGTCGTGCTGCTGGGGTCGATCCCGACCTCGAACGCGGCGCAGGTGATGCTGGGCCTGGCCGCCATCGCGATCATCCTGCTGCTGAAACCTTTCGCCCGCAGCCTGCCGGCGCGCGTGGCCCTGCTGGCGGTGGCGAGCGTCATCGTCCTGCGCTACTGGTTCTGGCGGCTGACCGCGACACTGCCCGAACCGGGGCTGACCGCCTCGTTCATCTTTGCGATCATGCTTTTCGCGGTCGAGACCTATTCGATCCTCGTGTTCTTTCTGAACGCGCTGATCTCGGCCGATCCTGTTGACAGGGGGCTGCCCAAACGGCTGGAGGTCGACCAGCTGCCCACGGTCGACATCCTGGTGCCATCCTATAACGAGCCGGTCGAGATGCTGTCGATCACCCTGTCGGCGGCGAAGAACATGATCTATCCCGCGCGGCTGCGCACGGTGGTTCTGTGCGACGACGGCGGCACGGATCAGCGCTGCAATTCGCCGGACGAAGGCATCGCCCGCGCCGCCCGCACCCGGCGCGAAGAGCTGAAGGCGCTGTGCGCCGAACTGGGCATCGTCTATTCCACCCGCGCGCGCAACGAACACGCCAAGGCCGGGAACATGTCGGCGGCGCTGGAACGGCTGAGCGGCGATCTGGTCGTGGTCTTCGACGCCGACCACGTTCCCTCGCGCGATTTCCTGGCCCGCACGGTCGGCTATTTCGTCGAGGATCCGAAGCTTTTCCTCGTCCAGACGCCGCACTTCTTCATCAACAAGGACCCGATCGAGCGCAACCTCGGCCTGATCTGCCCGCCCGAGAACGAGATGTTCTATGGCATGATCCACCGCGGCCTCGACCGCTGGGGCGGCGCGTTCTTCTGCGGCTCGGCGGCGGTGCTGCGGCGCAAGGCGCTGGACAGCGTGGGCGGATTCGCGGGCGAGACGATCACCGAGGATGCCGAAACCGCCCTGGAAATCCACTCGCAGGGCTGGACCAGCCTGTATCTGAACCATGCGATGATCGGCGGGCTGCAACCCGAGACCTTCGCCTCGTTCATCCAGCAGCGGGGGCGTTGGGCCTCGGGCATGATGCAGATGCTCGTGCTGAAGAACCCGCTGTTCCGCCCCGGGCTGAGCCTGTCGCAGCGATTGTGCTATCTGAACTCGATGAGCTATTGGGTCTTTCCGCTGGTCCGGCTGGTCTATCTGCTGGCACCGCTGGCCTATCTGTTCTTCGGGGTAGAGATCTTCGTGACCACCTTCGGCGACGCCATGGCCCATACGCTGGGGTATATGGCGGTCAGCCTGCTGGTGCAGAACGCGATCTTTCGCGACTACCGATGGCCGCTGATCGCCGAGATCTACGAGATCGCCCAGGCCCCCTATCTGGCGCGCGCGATCATCCGCACGCTGATCCGCCCGCGCGGAGCGAAGTTCAGCGTGACCGCCAAGGACGAAACGCTCGCCGCCGATTACATCTCGCCTGTCGCGGGGCCGCTGGTCGGGCTGTTCCTTGTCGTCCTGGCCGGGGTGGTGGCGCTGGTCCTGCGCTGGTTCCTGTTCCCCGGCGACCGCAGCGTGCTGTCGGTCGTGGGGGTCTGGGCACTGATCAACTTCGGCCTCATCTCGCTGGCCTTGCGGGCGGTGGCCGAAAAGCAGCAGCGCCGCGCCTCTCCCCGCATCCCGATGCGCGCCCCGGCGACCGTGGTGTGGGAGGGGCTTGGCGGCAGTCTGACGGCCGAGGTGCTGGACGCCTCGACCACCGGGGCGCGGATCCGGCTGACCGAGATGCCGCACGATCCCGACGCCGCGCCGCTGCGTGCCGGCGATACGGTGGTGCTGCGCCCGCGGTTCGCCGAATCCCCGCATCTGGAGCGGGATGTGCAGGCCGTTGTGCGCGGCACGGCCGCAAGGGCCGGCGAGGGCACGGTGCTGGGGCTGATGTTCCTGCCGGGCCAGAAGATGGATGTGCTGGAGGCGGTGGCCTATCTGATCTTCGGCTCATCCGAGAACTGGCAGCGGGTGCGCGAGGCCTCGATGCGCGGCAAGGGGCTGATCGCGGGTCTGGCCTATGTGCTGTGGCTGATGGCGACCTCTTTCCCGAAAACCGTGATGGATTTCGCGCGCGAGCCGATGCGGCGGCGTCAGGCGGCACTCGCCCCGCGCGAGGCGCGCAAGCCGGCGCATCTGGTCGCCTTCGGCGCGGATTTCGACACGCCGGAATACCGCAGCGGGTCGCGCGCCGATGCGCAGTCGCTGATCGGATACAAGGGGCAGCCATGAGGGGCGCGCTGATTCTCGCCTGGCTGATCGCGGCGCTCGCCCCGGCGGCGCGGGCCCAGACCGGCGAGGCCATCCCCGAGATCGTCCTGCCCGCGCCGGAGATCGCGCAGCCGGCGGAACCTGAAACCCAGCCCGGCGTCCAGGCCGAAACCGGCCGGCCGGACGCGGCGCAGGGTTCCGCTCCCGCAACGCCCGAGATCTCGCCCGAGGTCCCGCCGGCCGAAGCCTTCGCGCCCCCGCCGGACCGCGACGGCCCCTCGGACCCGGCGGCGGCCGATCCGGTCTGGCTGATGCCGCTCGGGCCGGCGGCACCCCTGCCCCGGGGCGTGCATATGGGGGCGAGCCTGCCTGCGCCCGACATCCTGCGCCTGACGGGTGAGGTGGCCGCAACCGGGCTGATCCTGCTGCTGCCCCCCGGCGCGGAGCCGCCCGACCACCTGCGCCTGACGCTGCGCTCGGGGGTCAACGTCCTGCCCGACAGCGCCGCGCTGCATCTGGCCGTCAACGGCGGGCCCCCGGTCGCGGTGCCGCTGACCCACGCCGGCGAGTTCGCGACGGTCGATGTGCCGGTGACAAGCCTTAAACCGGGAGAGAACCGCATCGAGATCAACGTCGTCCAGCCGCACCGCATCTTCTGCGGCCCGGATGCGAGCTTCGCCGTCTGGACCGAGATCGCCCTGGCGCGCAGCGGGGCGGCGGTGCCTTCGGCGGCAATCGGCACGGACGCACCCGGCTTTTCCCTCGCCGTTGCGGCCGGGGCGATGCGAGGGTCGCGGATCAGGATCCTGGCCGATCCCGCAACCCCCACCCCGGTGTTGCAGGCGATCTCTGCCGCTTTGGCGGATGCGCTTGGCGGGACGGCCCAGGTCTCGCTGCGGTCGTTCTACGACCCGCCCGAGGGCGATCTGGCGCTCGTCGCCGCAATCGCCGCCGATACGCCGCGCCTGTCGTTCCGCCGGGGGGCGAGCGGGGCCATCGTCCTGCAGGTGGAATATGCGGGCGAGACAGCACCGGATCTTTCCGGCCTGCTGCCGGTGACGTCGGTCGCGGCGGGCATTTCGCCGCCCCTGCTGACGCCCGGCCGCGCGGTGCCTTTCACCGAACTGGGGCAGGCCGATTTCACCGGAAACACCCATTACTTCCAGGCCGATGTGCCGTTCCGCCTGCCCGACGACTGGCTGCTTCTGGCCAACCAGAAGGCCCGGCTGACCCTGCATTACGGCTTTGCCAATGCGCTCGCGCAGGGATCGATCCTGCTGGTCAAGATGAACGGCGCGACGGTGCGTCTGCTGCCGCTCGACCGCGCGGGGGGCAAGATTCAGCCGCCCCTCGCCATCGACTTCCCGGCCGGTCTGCTTCATGCCGGCGCCAATGCGCTGAGCTTCGAGATGATGGTACCGGGCCAGCCCGCCGATGCCGCCTGCGAGGCGCGGCGGGCCGATATGCTCGTCATCCTCGGCGACAGCGCGCTGGATGTGCCGACCTCGCCCGCAATGCGACAACCGGGCCTGGGCGTGGCGCTGCGCGACCTCGGCCGCAACGGCGTCGTTGCGGCCCCCGACGCGCCGGACGCTCCGCGCCTGAAAGAGGCGGCCGTGGCGCTGACCGGGATGCTCGCCCCGGCCGGGGAAAAGGCCGGCCCGACCCGGCTGAGCCTCTTGACGGTGGCGGGCGCGGCGCGTGCCCCGCTCGACGCCGCGGGGCTGAGCGTGCCGGATGTGCAGAAGGCGCTGTTCCCGCCGCCCGCCACCCCTGAAGCCGGGGCGCCCGCGACCGGCCCGCGCTTCGTGCTGGACGATGGTGCGGCGACCCCCGCGACCGAACCGCTCTCCGACTGGTTGTGGAGCGGGGTCCGGCGCTTTTTCACCGCCGAGGGTTGGGTGGCCCGCAAGGCGCGGCGGTTGCGGCAGGCGGCCTTCCTCGGCTCGGACCAGACGCTGGCCGGGTGGCTTGGCGAGCGGACGGGCGTGGCGCTGCTGTTGCAGCCCGATCCGGCGGCGCCGGGCGATCTGTGGCTGATCCTGGCGCCCGCCATCGACGGCGCGACGGCGGCAGCGGCGGTCGAGGATCTGCGCCGCACCGGCATCGCCAACGGCCAGGCCGCGCTGCTGGACGCGGCGGGGACCTGGCATGTCTGGACCTCGCTCGCCGCGCCCGAGATGCTGGAGCCGGCGCGCCCCACCAACCTGCGGTCGATGCTGGGGAACTACGCCTCGTGGTCGCCGCTGCTGTTCACGCTGGCGATGCTGGGGCTGGCGCTCGCCTCCACGATCCCGGCGCTGCTTTTGCTGATCCTGACCCGCAAGCGGAGGAACGGGCCATGAACCGACGCGGCTTCATCGGGGGGCTGGCGGCCGCGACCCTGGCCGCACCTGGCAAAGTCGGGGCGCAGACGGGGGCGGAAACGGGGATCTTTGCGCCGGACCATCCTCTTCAGCCGGCCTGGGCCGCGTGGAAGGCCGCCTGTCTCTCGCCCGAGGGGCGGGTGATCGACGGCTTCCAGCAAAGCGCCAGCCATTCCGAGGGCCAGGGCTATGGCCTGACGCTGGCCGCGATGTTCGGCGACGCGGCGGCGGCGGCCGCGATCGCCGCCTGGACCGAGGCGAACCTCGCCCTGCGCGACGACGCGCTGCTGGCCT
>JAATGA010000468.1 GCA_015654855.1 Rhodobacterales bacterium | reverse complement strand
TCGCGAGGGCGAGGCGATTTCCTGGCATCTGAAAGAGGCGCTCGCCTCCAGCCTGAAGAAGGGCAAGAACGTCAGCCGTGTCACCTTCAACGCCATCACCAAACAGGCGGTGACCGAGGCGATGAAGCATCCCCGCCAGGTGGACGAGGCGCTGGTCGACGCCTATCTCGCCCGCCGGGCGCTCGACTATCTGGTGGGCTTCAACCTTTCGCCGGTGCTGTGGCGCAAGCTGCCTGGCGCGCGCTCGGCCGGGAGGGTGCAGTCGGTCTGCCTGCGCCTGATCGTCGAACGCGAGATGGAGATCGAGGAGTTCCGCGCCCGCGAATACTGGACGGTCGAGGCGGTGCTCGTCACACCGAGGGGCCAGGAATTCGCGGCAAAGCTGACCATCCTCGGCGGCAAAAAGCTCGACCGGTTCGACATCCCGACCGCCGAGGCGGCGGAACTGGCCGTCCATGCCGTCAACAGCCGCGATCTGACGGTGCAGGCGGTGGAGTCGAAACCGGCCAGCCGCAACCCCTGGCCGCCCTTCATGACCTCGACCCTGCAACAGGAGGCGAGCCGCAAGCTTGGCATGGGGGCCAAGGCCTGCATGTCGACGGCGCAGCGCCTGTATGAGGCGGGGCACATCACCTATATGCGGACCGACGGCATCGACATGGCGCCCGAGGCGGTGATGGCCACCCGGGCCGAGATCGGCCGGCGGTTCGGCGCGGCTTACGTTCCCGACAGCCCGCGCATGTATAAGAACAAGGCCAAGAACGCCCAGGAGGCCCACGAATGTATCCGCCCGACCGAGATGTCGGCGGATCCCGCAGGCCTGCGCCTGGCCGAGGCCGACCAGCGGCGGCTCTATGAGCTGATCTGGAAACGCACCATCGCCAGTCAGATGGCGGCGGCGCGCCTGGAACGCACCGCCGTCGACGTGATCAGCGCCGACGGACAGGTCGGCCTGCGCGCGACCGGTCAGGTCCTGCTCTTCGACGGCTTCCTCAAAGTCTATGACGAGGGGCGCGACGACGAGGCCGAGGATGAAGGCCGCCTGCCGCAGATCATGCAGGGCGAAAAGGCCGATAAACGCGACATCGTGCCCGAGCAGCATTTCACCCAGCCCCCGCCCCGCTATACCGAGGCGACGCTGGTCAAGCGCATGGAAGAACTGGGGATCGGCCGTCCCTCGACCTATGCCTCGATCATCACCACGATCCAGGACCGCGAATATGTCCGCAAGGACAAGAACCGCCTGATCCCCGAGGACAAGGGCCGGCTCGTCACCGCCTTTCTGTCGAACTTCTTCCGCCGCTACGTCGAATACGATTTCACCGCCGATCTTGAGACGGAACTCGACGACGTTTCGGCGGGCGAGCGGGACTACAAAGAGGTTCTCGCCCGGTTCTGGCGCGATTTCTCGGCCGCCATCGCGGAGACGGCGGATCTGCGCATCGGCGAGGTGCTGGACAAGATCGACGACTTCCTCAGCCCCCACCTTTATCCGCCGCGCGCGGACGGCACCGATCCGCGCGTCTGCCCGGTCTGCCACCAGGGGCGTCTGCATCTGAAGACCGCGCGGTCGGGCGGGGCCTTCATCGGTTGCGGCAATTACCCGGTATGCCGTTACACCCGCCCGATCTCGGGCGGAGAGGACGGGGCGGGGGGCCTGACCGCCGATGGCACGCTTCTGGGCCATGCGCCGGACGGCGAGCCGGTGACCTTGCGCGCGGGCCGCTTCGGCCCCTACGTCCAGAAGGGCGAGGTGACCGAGGCCCTGCCCAAGCCGCCGCGCGCCAGCCTGCCCAAGGGCTGGTCGCCCGAGTCGATCACGCTGGAGCGCGCGCTTGACCTTTTGAACCTGCCACGCCCCATCGGCCCGCACCCCGAGGATGGCGTGCTGGTCGAGGTCGGGATCGGCCGCTTCGGGCCTTACATCAAACACGGGTCCGTCTACGCCAATATCCCCGATGTCGACGAGGTCTTCACCATCGGCATGAACCGCGCGGTCGAGGTTCTGGCGCAAAAGGCCAGCC
Organism: Rhodobacterales bacterium; assembly: GCA_015654855.1. Taxonomy (GTDB): domain Bacteria; phylum Pseudomonadota; class Alphaproteobacteria; order Rhodobacterales; family Rhodobacteraceae; genus JAATGA01. The sequence goes on along the minus strand of JAATGA010000468.1, from coordinate 1,169 downwards.
GGGGCAGGGGGGCCGCCGCCCCCGCTGGCCCGCTGCGCGAGTTGGGCGAGCATCCCGAGGGTGGCGCGCTTCAGGTCATGCCCGGCCGGTATGGGCCTTATGTCAAATGGGGCAAGGTCAATGCCACCCTGCAAAAGGACACGACGCCCGAGACCATCAGCCTTGAACAGGCGGTGGAGCTGGTGAACGAAAAGGCGTCGAAGGGCGGTAAGGGCAAAGCCAGGAAAGCCGCACCCAAAAAGGCAGCGGCAGAGGATGCGGCCAAACCCGCCGCGAAGAAGGCGCCCGCGAAGAAGCCCGCCGCAAAGAAACCTGTGGCAAAGAAGTCCGCCGCGAAGACCGCGAAACCGAAGGCCGCCGACAAGGCGGAATGACCAGGAAAAACCGGGCGACACCGCCAGCGTTCGCCCGGGTTGGGGGATAATAAGGAGGCCTTTCGCCTTCGCCTCATCCTCTCTGCATAAATATCCTCAGGGGGTGAATGACCCGGCACGGGCCAGAGGGGGCGCGAGCGCCCCTTTTCCCTTACGCCTTGCAGTAATCCTGCTTCGCCGTCCAGGCGGCGATCTCTGCCCGCTTGTTCGCGGTGCGGAACGGGCCCCAGTCGCGCCCGATCCCCTTGGTGCCGCCGCCTGCGACCAGTTTGTCGCGCTCGACCTGCACGGCCATGATCTGCACCGCACAGGCGAGGTTCGCTGTGCCATCCTTCAGCGCCTCTGCCGTCTTCGCCTCGCAGCCATATTGGCGGGCGGTGGCGGGCGAAATCTGCATCAGCCCCAGATAACGGCCGCCGCCGCCGGAGGCGCGGGGGTTCCAGGTGCTTTCGTGTTTCGCGGTCGCCGACAGCAGCCCGACCCAGAAGGCCCGGCGCTGATCCAGCGTCGCTTTCTCATATCCGGGGCAAAAACTGCGGATGTCGGCGGGGACCAGGCCGGCCAGTGCATCATCCTCGTCGGCAACGGCGACAAGGGTGCGTTCGGTCCAGAGTGCGGCTTCGGGGCGGTGATCCCACCGCATCGCGGGTGTGGTGTCGGTCGAGGCGTTCGAGCCATTCATGCAGGCGGCGTTCAAAGCGAGCGCCAGGCCCGCAAGGAGTGTTCTCGATTTCATAGGTCCATCGTGGTGGCACCGCGACCCCCTGGTGCGGCCCGCGCCTCCTGGAGGCATCG
>JAATGA010000149.1 GCA_015654855.1 Rhodobacterales bacterium | reverse complement strand
TCAGCAGCAGGGTCAGCGCCAGCCCCGCCGCGATCAGGATCGCCCATTGCGCGGGACGCGACAGGTTGCCAAAGCTGCGGGGCCGCGCGCTCATGCCGTGACTCCGGCGGTCAGACGGGCGAGATCGGGGCGGCGCCCGGCCCAGGGCAGCGCCCTTTCCAGTTCTGCCGCAAGCGCGATCAGCAGCCCCTCGCCGCCAAGCGCCGCGCCGAACTGTACTCCGACGGGCAGGCCACCGGCGGTCTGATACAGCGGCAAACTCATCGCCGGGCAGCCGGATTCGTTGAACAGCGGCGCATGGGGGGCATGGTTCCAGAACCGGTCGTAGCTCGCCTCGAACCCCAGCCTGTCGTCGCGCAGCCAGCCGAGCGGCGGCGCAACCTGCGCCGTGGTCGGCGACAGGAACAGATCGTAGCGTTGGAAGAATCGCCCCATGGCGCGGCTGCTGCCGTCGAGAACCTGCACCGCCTTGACATAATCCATGGCCGAAATGGTTTGGCCCAGCCGGATCCAGTCGGCGGTGACCGGCTCCAGCAGGGACAGCGGGTCGGCGATGCCCCTGGCCGCCGCATGGCGCGCGACGCCAAGCGCTGCCGAACTCGCGGCGATGGTGCGCCAGGCGAGCTTTGCCTGATCGTTGTCGATCTCCATCCGCGCCAATTCGACCGAATGGCCCATGTCGAGGCAAAGCTGCGCCGCCGCCTCGGCCGCCGACCGGCATTCGGCGGAATAGGGTGCATCCGCCGGCCCGTCGAGCACCAGCCCGATCCGCAGCCCCTTTGGCGCGCGCTCAAGCTCTTCGGTAAAGGGTCGGTCGGGGGCGGGGCAGGCATATGCGTCGCCGACATCCGCCCCGGCGGTCGCATCCAGCAGCCGGGCGCTGTCGCGGACGCTTCGGGTCAAAGCGTGCAATGTCGACATGCCGGCATTGCCGACCCCTGCCGGACCGGAGGGCACCCGCATCCGCGAGGGTTTCAACCCGAAAACCCCGCAATGTGCCGCGGGCACCCGGATCGAGCCCGCGCCGTCCGACCCCTGGCCGATAGGCACGATCCCCGCCGCCACCGCCGCGGCCCCGCCCCCGGTCGATCCACCGGGGCTGCGCGTCGGATCCCAGGGGTTGCGGGCGATACCGTGCAGATCGGATTCCGTGGTGAAGTTCAGCGCGAGCTCGGGCACATTGGTCCGGCCCAGAAAGATGAAACCGGCCTTGCGGTAGCGGCTGGCCAGAGTGCCATCCGCGGCACTCGTCACCTCCGCATAAAGTCGCGAACCCGAGGTCAGCGGTTGGCCCCGCACCGCCATGGCAGTGTCCTTCAATAAGACGGGCACCCCGGCGAAAGGCCCGTCGACCCCTTCAGCCCTTTCTCCGGCGAACCGATGGACGACGATGTTGAGAGCAGGGTTGAGGCTGTCGATCCGGCGTTCCGCCTCCGCCACCAGTTCCTGCGGCGTTACCTCGCGATTTCGCACCCTTCGGGCCAGTTCGGTCGCGTCACAGTCGTCATAGTCGTTAATGGTCATTGGTCTTGTACCGAAGCGGCGGGAAGGCGGCGATGATCGGCGCCTGGAGCGGACCCGACCACTATGGTTGAAGCTATGGTTTGGAAAACCAATGTCAACCAAAATGTGCATTTCATATCAACCAATGCCGACCAACCGGTAACTCTGTGGTTGCCGCCTGTTGTGCAAGTGCCTCCGACTTCCGAGTAAGGGATCGGGTGCGGTTTTCCGTCAGGCCCGCTCGTGTGGCGCCTTCAGAGGCCGCTGGCCGGGATGGCAATCCGTGAGGCGGGTCCGTATATGTGTCACGATTTCACAGGCGCGCAGTTGCTATCCGGTTTTCCCGCTTCGGATCATTTCGACCTGTTGCCCATCGGTTTGCCGACGTCTCATACCCCCGTCACCGGTCGCGGTTGCGCTCAGGTTATGGGCCAGCCATGTTGATCAGGACCATGCAGGCCGTATCATGGCCTGCATGTCCCTTCACTCAGGCCTCGCAGGGCACCGCTTCGGTGATGCGCCGCCACCGCCCCAACCAGACCAGCGCCAGCCCGGCGGCGGCGGTCAGACCGCCCGCGACGGGGACGACGGCATAGCCGAGACCCGCGCCAATCACCGCACCGCCAAGCGCTGCGCCGATGGCATTGCCCAGGTTGAACGCGCCGATATTGATCGACGAGGCAAGGCCCGGCGCCTCGGCCGCGGCCTGCATCACCCGCATCTGCACCGGTGGCACGATTGCGAACGCCGCCGCGCCCCAGACCAGCAGCGTGACCGCCGCACCGACGGGGCTGCCGAGCAGCAGCGGCGAAACCAGCATGATCACCGAGAGCGCCGCGAGGAAAATCGCCGTCGCGCCGTCAAGAGACCAGTCAGCGACCTTTCCGCCCAGCCAGTTGCCGAGGGTGAAGCCCAGGCCGATCAGCACCAGCGCCAGCGTCACGAAACTGTCCGAAGCTCCTGTCAGCGTTTCGAGGATCGGGGCGACATAAGTGTAGAGCGCGAACATGGCGCTGGCGCCCATGACCGTGGTCAGCAGGGCGATCACCACCTCGGGGCGCGCCAGCACGCGCAACTCGCGCCGCACCTCGGGGCGCTGGCCAGGGGCGCCTTTCGGCAGCGCCATCCAAAGCGCGGCGATGGTCAGCAGGCCCAACGCGGCGGTGCCCGAAAAGGCCTCACGCCAGCCGATTTGCTGACCGATCCAGGTCGCTACGGGCACACCGCCGATATTCGCGATGGTCAGGCCCATGAACATGGACGCGACCGCGCTGGCCTGCTTTTCCGGTCGTACGACGCCGGCCGCCACCACCGCGCCAAGGCCGAAGAAAGCCCCGTGGTTCAGGCTGGTGACGACGCGAGAGATCAGCAGCGTCCAGTAGTCGGGCGACAGCGCCGACAGGATGTTGCCGAGGGTAAAGATCGCCATCAGTGCCATCAGTGCTGTCCGCTTGCCGAACCGCGAGAACAGCAGCGTCATCACCGGTGCGCCCACCATTACCCCGATGGCATAAGCGCTGACCAAAAGCCCCGCCGAGGGGATCGAGACATCCACCCCTTCGGCAATCACAGGCAACATGCCCATGGGCGAGAATTCCGTCACGCCGATGGCGAAGGCGCCCACGGCCAGAGCCAGAAGCGGCCAGTTGAACTTGCGCGTTTCCATGTCGGCTTCCTTATGCGGCCCAGTCGGGGGCGAGGCCCTCGGGGCTTACGATCCGGCCATCCGGGCGGGCAAGCCCGGCGATGGCCTTCATCTCGTCGTCGCTCAGCGTAAAGTCGAAGATGTCGAAATTTTCGGCGACGCGCGCGGGTTTCGCGGTCTTCGACAGCGCGACAAAGCCCTGCTGCACCAGCCAGCGCAGGCCGACCTGGGCCGCGGTCTTGCCGTGCTTCGCCGCGATTTCGCCGATCAGCGCATCGCGCGGCACGGCACCGTCGGCCATGCCGTAATAGGCGGTCAGCGCGGTGCCGGTGTCCGCGGCCAAAGCGATCATTGCCGATTGGTCGAGATAAGGATGCATCTCGATCTGGTTGGTCACGATCGGCGCGCGGCTGGCCGCGATCGCCTCGCGCAACTGCGCGCGATTATAGTTGCTGACACCGATGAACCGGGTTTGGCCTGCCGCCTGCACCTCGTTCAGCCAGTCGATCTGCTGCGCCACCGGGACCGTGTTGCCCGGCCAGTGCGCCAGCAGCAGATCGACCTGATCGACGCCCAGCTTGTCCAGGCTTGCATCGACCGAGGCGGCAAAGCGATCCGCGCTGTAATTGTCGACCCAGACCTTGGTGGTCAGGAACAGATCGTCGCGCCTCACACCGGCACGCGCCAACGCGCGGCCAAGCGCGGCCTCGTTGCGATAGATCTGCGCGGTGTCGAAATGCCGGAACCCGGTTTCCAGCGCGGCGGGGATCACGGCCTCCATCTCGGCGTCCGACATGCGGAACACCCCGAAACCGAGCGCCGGGATATTCGCCCCATGAGCTTTCACGTATTGCATTCTTCTTCTCCTGTTCAGACCACCGAGGCGGCCGCGTTCCTGCCAGACGCCGGCGAGGCGCCACGGTGCTATTTCATGCGGAAGCGAATATTCCACCGGCTGGCCGCCCGGAACCAGGTCGAGGATCACCCGCCCAGGCGATGCATCGCGGTGATTGCGCTGTTCTGTTCCATGGCCGACCAGATAGCCCTGCGGAGCAGACTTGATAATCCGCCGCTTCGGCACATTATCTGTGAACAGGTTTCACAGGTGGGGTGAAAGATGGACAACCGGGCGGGGGAAATGCAGGTCTTCCTGCGCGTGGTGGATACGGGCAGCTTTTCCGAAGCCGCCCGGCAACTTCTCATGACCCCCTCCACCGTGTCGAAGCTGATCGGACGGATCGAGGTGCGGCTGGGGGTACGGCTGCTCGAACGCTCCACCCGCCGGCTGTCGCTGACCGAGGAGGGCCAGGTCTATTACGAACGCAGCCAGGCGCTGCTTGTCGAACTGGAAGAGATCGAGCGCGACCTGTCGCGGGGGGCCGCCAGCATCACCGGCACGGTGCGGGTCTCCGCCTCGGTGGGCTTCGGCATGGTCGCGGTCGAGCCTTTGCTGCCGGCCTTTTGGGCGGAGTTTCCCAACGTGGTCGTGGACCTGTCGCTGTCGGACGAGATCGTGGACCTGTATCTCGACCGCACCGACGTGGCCTTTCGCGTCGGCGCGCTGGCCAGTTCCAGCCAGACCGTGCGCAAGCTGGGCACCGCGCCGCGCAAAATCGTGGCC
>JAATGA010000075.1 GCA_015654855.1 Rhodobacterales bacterium | reverse complement strand
CGCCAGGTGTTCCGCCGGATCCTGGTGCCGCAGATGTGGGTCTATGCCCTGCCGGGGCTGACCAATCTGTGGATGATCCTGATCAAGGCGACGCCGCTCTTGTTCCTGCTGGGGGTCAAGGACATCGTTTACTGGGCGCAAGAGCTTGGCGCGTCGAAGACCGATGCCTATGCCTATCCGCACGGCGACTGGCGGCTGTGGTATTTCCTGGGGCTGCTGGTGTTCTACCTCGCCATGACCCGCCTGTCGGAACTCGTCTTCGCCGGGCTTTACACCCGCCTGTCGCGTGGCCAGGCCACATCGGCGGGCGAAGCGTTGCGAAAGGCCGCCGCATGAGTTGCTGGCAGACCATCACCGACTACGGCCTGCGCTCGATCGGCATCGGCGAGCGGCGGCTGCCGACCGGCGACTTCACCTTATGCGAGCAGTTCACGCTGATCGGCTCGGGCCTGATCTGGAACGTGTATTTCGGCGTGCTGGCGCTGGTGGCGGGGTTCTTCTTCGCCAATGCGCTGGCCGGGGCCAAGGCCGCGCGCAGCCGCTGGCTGCGCAAACCGGCGGAATGGTTCATCTTCATCTTTCGCGGCTCGCCGCTGTTCATCCAGTTCTTCCTGGCCTACCAGGCTCTGGTCATGCTGCCCCGCCAGGGGATCGACGTCTTCGGCATCACGGTCGAAACCGCCTGGACCACCCGGGCCTGGGCCGGCGCGCTGTTCGTGCTGTTCCTGAACACCGCCGCCTATTCGGCCGAGATCTTCTACGGCGCGCTGCGCTCGATCCCCAAGGGCGAGATCGAGGCCGCCGACGCCTATGGCCTGTCGGGCTGGAAGAAGTTCCGCCGGATCGAATGGCCGACGATGCTGCGGCTGGCCTGGCCGAGCTATACCAACGAGGCGATCTTCCTGTTCCAGTCGACGACGCTGGTGTTCTTCTCGGGCTTTCCGGCGTTCCAGCAGAAGGGCGACGCGCTCTATTACGCGAACTACATCGCCGACAAGACCTTCAACCCCTTCGTCCCCTATCCGATCGTCGGCTTCTACTTCATCCTGTGCACCCTGGGGGTGATCTGGATCTTCGGTCGGGTGAACAAAAGGCTGAACCGGCATCTGCCGTCGAACACGATGGCGCGCAAGCGTCACAAAATCTCCTTGCTTCCGCAGTCGCTGCGGTAGTAACCTGAATTTGATCAAATCCAGCACGAAAGGATCCGGGGGCGGTAAAGGCAAACCGCGACCTCGCATAATGTGAGACCATGAAAGACTACCTTCGGAAACATCCCGAAGTCCGCACCATCCGCGTCGCCGCTTCCGACCTGAACGGTCAGCCGCGCGGAAAGCGTATCCCCGCCCGTTTCGCCGACAAGGCGGTCAAGGACGGGACGCGATTCCCCTTTTCCATCCTGAACCTCGACATCTGGGGCGAGGATATCGACGACAGCCCGCTGGTCTTCGAACTCGGCGACCAGGACGGCGTGCTGAAGCCGACCGAGCGGGGCTTTCTGCCGATGCCATGGCTGGAGGCGCCGACAGCCCTGCTGCCGATCTGGATGTTCCGCGAAAACGGCACGCCCTACGAGGGCGACCCGCGCCACGCGCTGCGCGCCGTCGTCGAGCGATATAAGGCCAAAGGCCTGACCCCCGTTGTCGCGGTGGAGCTGGAGTTCTTCCTGATCGACGACAGCGGCAAGACGCTTCAGGTGCCGTCCTCGCCCAGGTCGGGCAAGCGGCGAAAGGCGGCGGAAACCATGTCGATCCGCGCGCTCGACGCCTTCGACACCTTCTTCACCGACCTTTACGACGCCTGCGAGGCAATGGATATTCCGGCCGACACCTCGACCAGCGAGACCGGGCTGGGGCAGTTCGAGGTCAACCTGATGCACGCCGACGACGCCCTGCGCGCCGCCGACGACGCCTGGCTGTTCAAGATGCTGGTCAAGGGCCTGGCCCGCCGGCACGGGTTCGCCGCGAGTTTCATGGCCAAGCCTTACGCCGAATATTCCGGCTCGGGTCTGCACACCCATTTCTCGGTCATCGACAAGGACGGCGACAATATCTTCGATTCCGGCGGGCCGAAGGGCACGGCTGCGCTGCGCCATGCGGTGGCGGGATGTCTGAACGCCATGCACGACTGCGCGCTGATCTTCGCGCCGCACCAGAACAGCTATGAACGCCTGGTGCCCGACCGCCATGCGCCGACCACGATCTGCTGGGGATACGAGAACCGCACGGCGGCGATCCGCATTCCCGCCGGCAATCCGGCGGCGCGGCGGATCGAGCATCGGGTGGCGGGGGCCGATGTGAATCCCTACCTCATGCTCGCCGCGATTCTCGGCGCCGCGCTCGACGGGATCGAGCGGGCGGAAGAGCCACCCTCGCCCGTCAGCGGCAACGCCTATGCGATCGAGAACCTCGCCCAGATCCCGTCGACCTGGGAGGCGGCGATCGAGGCTTTCGAGGGCAGCACCGTGGTGCCGCGCATCCTGCATCCCGAGCTGATCCGCAACTTCGTGCAGACCAAGCGGCAGGAGTTGCATTATATCGCGGAATTGAGCGAGGCCGAGCGGGTCGAGCTTTACCTCGACACTGTTTGAGCGTTGATGAGGCGCAAGGGGGGCTGTCTGCCCCCCTCGGAGCTGCGCTCCTCACCCCCCGAGGATATTTGCGCGAAGGGGATGGGGGAAAACAGGGCCCGCTTGACCGGACGGGGGGTCCTCGCGCTACGATTTCCGGCAGTGAAACGCGAGCTTTCCATGCTGATCGGCATACTTCAGACGGGCCATGCGCCCGACGCGCTTGCCCCCGAAATGGGGGATTACCCGGATATGTTCCAGCGGCTGCTGGCCGGGAACGGATTCACCTTCAAAACATGGGGGGTGGTGGATGGCGCGCCCCTGCCCGGCATCCATGAGGCCGATGGCTGGCTGATCACCGGATCGCGTCATGGGGCCTATGAGGATCATCCCTGGATCCCGCCGCTGGAGGCCTTTATCCGCGCGGCCTATGCCGGGCATGTGCCGGTAGTGGGCATCTGCTTCGGCCATCAGATCATCGCCAAGGCCATGGGCGGGCGGGTCGAGAAATATGCGGGCGGCTGGTCGGTCGGCCCGACGGATTACGATTTCGGCAGCGAGAAGCTGCGGCTGAACGCCTGGCATCAGGACCAGGTGGTGGCGAAGCCCGAGGCGGCCGAGGTGATCGGCACCAGCGGGTTCTGCGAGAATGCGGCCCTGCTCTATGACGACCGGATGATGACCGTCCAGGCGCACCCCGAGTTCCGGTCGGATTTCATCGACGGGCTGATCCGCACCCGTGGCAAGGGCGTCGTGCCCGATCCGCTGCTGGAGGCGGCCGAGGCGAAGCTGGCCGAGCCGTTGCAGGACAAGACCATGGCCGCGCGGATCGCGGCATTTTTCAAGCAACCGCGCGAGACGCAGCGCAAGGCGGGGTAAGATCATGGCCGACTGGACCGAGAAGCTGCCCCAGGCCGCGCGGCAATATATCGCCGGCCGCCGTCTGGACGAGGTGGAGTGCATCATCGCCGATATCGCGGGCGTCGCGCGCGGCAAGGCGATGCCGGCCTCGAAATTCGCCCATCAGGCGAATTACTTCCTGCCGAACTCGATCTTCCTTCAGACGATCACCGGCGAATGGGCCGACAATCCGACCGGCGCCTTCACCGAGCCGGATATGATCTTGGTCCCGGATTTCACCACAGCCACCGCCGCCCCCTGGACGGCGGATGTCACGCTTCAGGTGATCCACGATGCCGAGGATCGCGACGGCCAGCCGGTGCCCTCTGCGCCGCGCAATGTGCTGAAACGCATCGTCGAACTCTACAACGCCGAGGGCTGGCAGCCGATCGTCGCGCCCGAGATGGAATTCTTCCTCGTCGCGCGCAACATCGACCCGAACCAGCCGATCATCCCGCCGATGGGCCGGTCGGGCCGCCGCGCCGCCGGCAAGCAGGCCTATTCGATGTCGGCGGTGGATGAATACGGCAAGGTGATCGACGACATCTACGACTTCGCCGAGGCGCAGGGGCTGGAGATCGACGGCATCCTGCAAGAGGGCGGCGCGGGCCAGGTCGAGATCAATCTCGCCCATGGCGACCCGGTGCGGCTGGCCGACGAGATCTTTTTCTTCAAGCGGCTGATCCGCGAGGCGGCGCTGCGCCACGATTGCTTTGCCACCTTCATGGCCAAGCCGATCGAGGGCGAGCCGGGCAGCGCCATGCACATCCACCATTCGGTGGTCGACACCGCCAGCGGCCGAAACATCTTTTCCGACCCGAGCGGGGAAGAGACGCCCGAGTTCCTGCATTTCATCGCCGGAATGCAGAACCATCTGCCAGGCGCGGTCGCGCTGCTGGCGCCCTACGTCAACAGCTATCGCCGTTACGTCCCGGATTTCGCGGCACCGATCAACCTGGAATGGGGCCGCGACAACCGCACCACCGGCCTGCGCGTGCCCATCTCCGGCCCCGAGGCGCGGCGGTTTGAAAACCGCCTGGCGGGCATGGACTGCAATCCCTATCTGGGGATCGCGGCCAGCCTCGCCTGCGGCTATCTGGGCCTGAAGGCCGGCATCCTGCCCCGGCCCGAATGCGTGACCGACGCCTATAATATGGAAACCGACCTGCCCTATAACCTCGGCGATGCGCTTGACCTGCTGGAAGAGGACAAAGAGCTGGTTGAAGTTCTGGGTCCCGATTTCTGCCTGGTCTACGACAGCGTGAAGCGCAACGAATACAAAGAGTTCCTTCAGGTGATCAGCCCGTGGGAGCGTGAGCACCTGCTGCTGAACGTATGAACCTGCTTCATGCCAACGACCGGACGGGGGAATATCCCCCATCCTGGTATGCCGCGACGGCGACGCCGCTGGCGCCCTTTCCCGCGCTGGCGGGAGAGGTGCGAGCCGATGTCTGTGTCGTCGGCGGCGGCTATACCGGCCTGTCGGCCGCGCTGCACCTGGCCGAAAAAGGCCTGTCGGTCGTTCTGGTCGAGGCGCATCGGGTCGGTTTCGGCGCCTCGGGCCGCAACGGCGGCCAGGTGGGATCCGGTCAGCGGCTCGACCAGGAAGAGGTCGAGCGGATGGCGGGGCGCGAGAATGCCCGCCGGATGTGGGACCTCGCCGAAGAGGCGAAGGCCCTGGTGCGCGACCTGATCGGGCGCCATGCCATTCCGGTGGCCTGGGGCGAGGGCATCGCACACGCCTGCCGCACCGGGGCCGAGGTCGGCCATATGCGGCACTATGCCGACAAACTCGCCCGCGACTATGGCTATGACCGGATCGAGGTGCTGGATACGCAGGGGCTCCGCGCACTGATCCCTTCGGCCCGTTTTATCGGGGGCGAGCTTGACCGGGGCGCGGGTCATATCCATCCGCTGAACTATGCCATCGGCCTCGCGCAGGCGGCGGCGAAGGCAGGAGTCACGATCTGCGAAACATCCGAGGTGACGCGGATCGACCGGGGCACGAAGCCGGTGGTGCATACCGCCGGGGGCCGGGTCATCTGCGATCAGGTGGTGCTGGCCTGCAACGGCTATCTCGGCGATCTGGTGCCGGAGATCGCCGCGCGGGTGATGCCGATCAACAATTTCATCGTCGCGACCGAACCCTTGGGTGACCGCGCGGGTGAGGTTCTGACGCAGAACATCGCCGTCCATGATACGAAATTCGTGGTCAATTACTGGCGCCTGTCCGAAGATGGTCGGCTGCTGTTCGGCGGGGGAGAAAGCTATGGCTACCGCTTTCCCGACATCCGGCGGCTGGTGTCGAAGCCGATGCTCGACATCTATCCGGGGCTGAGGGATGTGCGGCTGGACTATGCCTGGGGCGGGACGCTCGCCATCACGCTGAACCGGATGCCCTGCTTCCGTCGGGTGACGCCGAACATCCTGTCGGCCTCGGGTTATTCCGGGCATGGGGTGGCGATGGCGACCATGGCGGGCAAGGTGCTGGCGGAAGCGGTCGCGGGTCAGGCCGGGCGGTTCGACCTGATGGCCGGGCTGCCGCAGCCGCGCTTTCCGGGTGGCGTCGCGGGGCGCAAGCCGCTGCTGGTGCTGGCCATGCTGTGGTATGGGCTGCGCGACCGGCTTGGGGTCTGACCCCGAAACGGCGAAGGGCGGACCTTGCGACCCACCCTTTTGCCTTCCCTGCCCTCGCGGTCAGAGCTTCGACAGTTTTTTCTGCAACTCGGCGAGCTGCTTCTTGATCTGGGCGATGTCCTCGGGCGTGGCAGGCGCCTCGGGCTCGGCCGCCGGGGCCTCGGTGCCGCCGGGCACATTCCAGCCGCCCATCATCGACTTCATGAACGCCTCTTGCTGCTTGCGCAAAGCCTCGAACCCCGGGACCGCGGCCATCGGGTTCGGCAGGGCGGTCAGATTCTCCATCACCTTGGCCTGCTGCTCGCGCAGCATCTCGAAGCTGGAGGTCAGGAACTGTGGCATCACCGCCTGCATTCCCGTTGCATAGCTGCGGACAAGATCGGTCAGAACCGCGATCGGCAGTACGCTTTGGCCCTTGCTTTCATTCTCGGCCACGATTTGCAGCAGATATTGCCGGGTGAGATCGTCGCCCGATTTCAGGTCGATGATCTGCACCTCGCGACCCGCGCGGATGAACCCGGCGATGTCCTCAAGCGTCACATAATCCGAGGTCTCGGTATTGTAGAGCCGTCGGCTGGCGTAACGTTTTATCAGCAGCGGTTTGTCACTGTCGGCCATCGAGATCTCCCCCTGCGAAATCGCACGCGCATCTGCAATGAAGCGTAGGACGCCGAAAAACAAAAGGAAAGCGTCAAAAACGGGCGGCAAACGAAGAACGGGCAGGCGCGCGCGCCTGCCCGTTCCCGGAAACATCGCCCCTGGCCCGCCGCGCCAAGGGCGCGGGCCGGCCCGGGGGTCGACGGATCACTTCGCCGCAGAGGCGGCTTTCTTGGCGACCGAGGTCACTTCATCGGTGGCCTTCTTGACCGCGGCAGTCGCGTCCTCGGACACTTCCTTGCCGGCGGCGAGGATCAGTTCCACCGTTTCGACCTGGACCTTCTTGGCCACCTCGGCGAAAGCGGCGAGGTTTTCGGCGGCCAGTTCAGCGGCGGCAGAGGCGAAATCACTCGCGGCCTTGGTGTAATCGGTCGGCTCGGTCCGGGCTTTCGACACGTCGGACAGTTTCGAGATGGTCTCTTTCGCCCATTTCGAGGTGATCTCGGTCGATTTCTCGGCCGCTTCGAGCGCGACTTTCGACAGCTTCTCACCGATGGCCGCCTGGGTCTTGAAGACGTTCTGGAAGGCCGAGGCGTCGATCGGGAAAGCCGCGAAAGCGTCCTGGAAAACTTTGGTGAAGTCGGGGGTCTTGGTCATGGCGTAAAACTCCTGAGGGCCTGGGATACCCGGGACCGCGACAGAAATATGCGCAGGCCGGGGGCAACGTTTCCTGTGCCGTGGATGTAAATGCTGCACCGCAGAAAATCAAGTGTCTTTTCTGCGGTGCAGCAAAAACTGGCGGAACGGCGCAGAATTGCCCGAAACGGCCGCGATGCGCCCGACGCAGGGCGACGATACCCCTTGCCCTCATACGGTCAGGCGGGCACGCCCTGCACATAGGTCCCGGGCGCGGGGGCAAGGATTTCGACCCCCTTCGCGCCGGGGATGCGCGCCTTGACCATCGCGCCCGAATGCGCGCCGAGCCATTCGCCCCAGCGAGGCCACCAGGACCCGCGATGAAAAGCGGCGGCGGCCTTCCATTCGTCGGCGTCGCCCTCGACCGGCTGATGAGTCCAGTGGCCGTATTTGTCGCGCGACGGTGGGTTGACGATCCCGGCGATATGACCGCTTTCCGACAGGATGAAGGTCTTGTCCTTCGATCCGAAATGGCGAAAGCCCTCGAAACTGGTCCGCCAGGCGGCGATATGGTCGGTCTCGCAAGCCACGGCGCAGATCGGCAGGTCGATGTCGGCGACGTTGACAGGCCCGCCCAGCACCGGGAAGCGCCCGGCCACAAATTCGTTCCGCTGGCAGAGCCCGCGCAGATATTCCACCGCCATCCGCCCTGGCAGATTGGTGGAATCGCCGTTCCAGAACAGCAGGTCGAATGCCGGTGGAGCCTCGCCCAGCATGTAGTTGCGGATCGCGGGCTGATAGATCAGGTCGTTGGCGCGCAGGAAGCTGAAGGTCCGGCTCATGAACACGCGGGGCAGGATGCCGTCCCGGGTCACCTGCCGCTCGATCCCGTCGACGAAATCGTCGGTCAGGAACGGGGTGAACTCGCCCTGATCATGGAAATCGGTCAGCGTCGTGAAGAAGGTCGCCGATTTGACCGATGTGTCGCCGGCCTTTTTCAGATGCGCCAGCGTCAGCGCGAGCGTGGTGCCCGCGATGCAATAGCCGACGGCGTTCACCTGCTTTTCGCCCGTGATCCGCCGCACCTCGGCGATGGCGCGCAGGAAACCGTCGCGGATGTAATCGTCCATGCCCGTGTCGGCATAGCTGGCATCGGGGTTCACCCAACTGACCACGAACAGCGTATAGCCCTGATCGACGATCCAGCGGATCAGGCTGTTCTGCGGTTTGAGGTCGAGGATGTAGAACTTGTTGATCCAGGGCGGAAAAATCACCAGCGGGGTCTTGTGGACCTTTTCGGTGGTCGGCGCATACTGGATCACCTCCATCATCCGGTTGCGATAAACGACCGAGCCCTCGGCTGTGCCGATGTTCCGGCCGACGACAAAGGCGTTCGGATCGGCCAAAGTCACCAGCATCTCGCCGTCATTGGCCTCGATGTCGCGGACGAGGTTCTCAAGGCCACGGACCAGGCTTTCCCCGTCGGTCGCCACCGCTTTTTCCAGCGCATCGGGGTTGGTCGCCAGAAAGTTGGTGGGCGAAAACATGTCGACGATCTGGCGGATGAAGTAATCGACCCGCCGCCGCTCGACCGGATCGTTGATCGACAGATCGGAAAGCGCGGTCGTCACCGCCTCGGCGTTCAGAAAATACTGCTGCTTGACGAAGTTGAAAAGCGGATTGCTGTCCCACAGTGGATTGGCGAAGCGGCGATCCTTGCCCGTCTTGTCCTCGGGCGGCGCCAGATCTCCCTGGGCAAGCGCGTGCTGCGCATCGACGTAGTGGGTCAGCGTGCGGCCCCACCAGGCAATCTGATGCTCCAGAATTTTGGCCGGATTCTGCATGATCTCGGCCAGGTAATGCGCGGCAGCCTTGATATAGACCTCGGACGAGGGGCCGTTCAGGGCCGGATCGGATTGCCTGCGCCGGGCCAGCGCCTCGGAAAGTCTCTGCCCCAGTTCCTCCATCCGGCGCAGATTTTCCTTCAGACGCGCGGCTTTCGAGCCGTCCGTTCCATCGGGGCCACTCTCTACAGTTGTCATATGCTGAATTCCCCCCTAATCTTTCTGCCATGCAGCATCCGCCACCATGCGACAAGGGGGGACGGAGGCAGATGTCCGGGCCCTCCCGGCGAAGGAGACGTCATGAAGTATATGACCACCTACGACCTGATGGAAAGCGTCCGCAACACCAGCGAATGGCTGGGGGCCTCGGCCCGGGCGTTCGCTTCCTATCCGGCTTTCGCGCTGTCGATGAACCCGATGCTGCCGCTGATGACGGCCTGGGGCGATGTGGCGGAACGCAGCTTTTCGCGCATGGTGGTCAAGCCCGACTGGGGCATCCGCTCCATCGTCGGCGACGACGGGCAGGACCATCTGGTCGATGTGAAGACCGTGGTGGAAAGGCCCTTCGGCAACCTGATCCATTTCTCGGTGCGCCGGCGCGAGCCGATGGCGCGCAAAATCCTGCTGGTCGCCACGATGTCGGGCCATTATGCAACCCTGTGCCGGTCGACCGTCGCGAGCCTGCTGCCCGATTGCGAAGTCTATGTCACCGACTGGAAGAACGCCCGCGACATCCCTGTTTCCGATGGGAAATTCGACGTCGAGGACTAT
>JAATGA010000018.1 GCA_015654855.1 Rhodobacterales bacterium | reverse complement strand
GGTCAATTTTTGGGCGACCCGGAGGTTTTGCGCCATTGCCGAGGGCTTCCGTGCGCCCCTCCAAGCCGAAATCGTTGAGTCCGCCATGCAGAATTTTAGGACTGGCAGCAGCCGACAAGAAAGAGCGGCGCGGAACACAACATCAGGGTGGACAAATGACACGGACTTCCAACGTCTCGCGGCGTCTTTTCATGCAATCGGGCCTTGTGCTGGGCGCCGCCGGGGCCATGCCCGGCCTGCTGCGCGCCGCCGATCCGGTCAAGGTCGCGGGCATCCACGGCTCGCCGGTGGAAAACGCCTGGAACTCGGTCCTGCACAAGGCGATGCAGGACGCGGCGGCCGAAGGCGCGATCGAATACGTCTTTTCCGAAGGCGTCTCGGGCACCGACTATCCGCGCGCCATGCGCGAATATGCCGAACAGGGCGCGAAGCTGATCATCGGCGAGACCTTCCCGGTCGAGAAACAGGCGCGCGAGGTCGCGGCGGACTATCCCGGCACGGCTTTCGTCATGGGGTCCTCGGGCGGGCCGTCGGGCGACAACTTCGGCGTCTTCGGCACCTGGAACTACGACGGGGCCTATTGCGCCGGGATGCTGGCCGGCAAGATGACCAAATCGAATGTCGTGGGTTCGGTCGGCGCCATGCCGATCCCCGAGATCATCCTGCTGATCAACGCCTTCGCCGAAGGCGTCAAGGCGGTGAACCCCGAAGCGAAGCACCTGGTCAGCTGGATCGGCACCTTCTTCGATCCGCCCAAGGCGCGTGAGGCGGGCCTGGCGATGATCGACGCGGGTGCCGACATCCTGTTCGGCGAGCGGATCGGCACGGCGGATGCGGCGAAGGAGCGCGGGATCAAATCCGTCGGCTCGCTGATCGACTACACGCCGATGTATCCCGATACGGTCTTCGCCAACGCCCTGTGGGGCTTCCGCCCGATCCTGAACGCGGCCCTGGCCGATGTCGCGGCGGGCACGGCGACGGGCAAGGACTACACCGCCTTCGGTCTGATGAAAGAGGGTGGCAGCGACATTTCCTACGTCAAGGGGGTCGCCCCCGCCGAGGCCGAAGAGGCGATGGAGAAGGTCCGCGCCGACATCAAATCCGGCGCCTTCACCGTGCCGCAGAACTTCGACGAGCCGAAGTAAGACCGGATATGGTTCAGGACGCCACCCAACTGGCCCTCGCGATCCGCGAGGGCCGGACGGATGCCCGCGCCGCGACAGAGGCGACTCTGGCGGCGGTTGTGGCATGGGCGGATCTGGGGGCGGTCTGCTGGTCCGATCCGATGCGCGCGCGCCGTCAGGCGGCGGGTTTCGATGCGCTCGCTCCGGGCGATCCGGTGCGGGCGGCGCCGTTCGCCGGTGTCCCGACGCTGGCGAAAGACCTCGGCGGGCCCTTCGCGGGCCTGCCGGTCGCCGCAGGGTCGGCGCTGTTTCCGCGTGACGATGCGACGGCGGACAGCGATCTGGCGGAACGCTTCCGGGCGGCGGGGCTTTTGCCTTTCGGCCTGACGACCAGCCCGGAATTTGGACTGTCCCTGGCGTCGGAGCCGGCCATCGGGCCGGTGGCGAAGAACCCGCTCGATCCCCGGTTGTCGCCGGGCGGCTCCTCTGGCGGCGCGGCGGCGGCTGTGGCGGCGGGGATCGTCGCCCTTGCCCATGCGACCGATGCCGGCGGCTCGATCCGGGTGCCGGCGGCGGCCTGCGGGCTGGTGGGGCTGAAGCCGGGGCGCGGAGTGATGCCCGGCGGGCCGGATTTCGGCAATAACCTCTGCGGCATCGCGAGCGAACTGGCGGTATGTCGGTCGGTCCGCGACGCATCGGCAATCCTGGCGGCAACGGCGGGTGCGGCGCGGGGGCCGTTTCCGCCTGTCGCGCCCGCAACCCCGCCGGAAGGTGTGCTGCGCATCGGCGTTCTGACCGACACCGGCCCGGCGGCACCGACCGACGCCCTGCGTGTCGAGGCGGTGGAACAGGCCGCCCGCGCGCTGGAACGTGACGGCCATCGCCTTGTGCCCCTGTCTTCCGCCGCGCTGATGCCGCTGGCCGGGGCGAGCGACCGCGCCTTCGCCGCCATCGTCTCGGTCAACCTGGCCGAGATGGCCGACCGTCTGACGCTTGATGAAGACCTGGCCGAGCCGATGACCCGGGCAGCGATCGCCATGGGGCGGCGGATGTCCGGCCCTGCGCTTTGGGCCACGATGAACGCGATGGTGCTGGTCAGCCGCGACCTGTGGCGGGTTTTCGACGGCATCGACGCGCTGCTGACGCCGATGCTGACCACCGCGCCGCGCCCCGTCGGGTGGATGCCGACGGACCATTCCGACACGGAAGCGCATTTCGCGGTCATGGCGGGATTCGCGCCGCTCGCGGCGCTGGCCAATGTCTCGGGCTTTCCGGCGATCACCTTGCCCTTTGGCGCGGATGCCGCCGCTCTGCCGCTGCCCGTGCAGATCCTCGCCCCGATGGGGGCCGAGGCTCTGCTTCTTTCGCTTGCCAGCCGGCTTGAGGCCGAGGATCGCTGGCAGCATCGCTTTCCGGTCGCGGGGTTGCCTGATGTCTGAGACTGTCCTGCATATCGACGGCGTGTCCAAACGGTTCGGCGCGACGCTGGCGAACGACAATATCTCGCTGACGTTGGCGAAGGGCGAGATCGTGGCCCTGCTGGGGGAAAACGGCGCGGGCAAGACGACGCTGATGTCGATCCTTTTCGGGCATTACGTCCCCGATACCGGCACGATCACCGTCGAGGGTGCGGCCCTGCCGCCAGGCAAGCCCAGGGCCGCGATCCGGGCGGGCATCGGCATGGTGCACCAGCACTTCTCGCTGGCCCCGAACCTGACGGTTCTGGAAAACGTGATGACGGGGACCGAGAGCCTGTGGCGGCTTGCCTCGCAGACCGGGGCTGCGCGGGCAAAACTGATGCAGATTTCCGCGCGTTTCGGGCTGAAGGTCGATCCCGATGCCCGGCTGGGCGATCTGTCGGTGGGCGAGCAGCAGCGGGTCGAGATCCTGAAGGCGCTGTATAACGACGCGCGCATCCTGGTGCTGGATGAGCCGACGGCGGTGCTGACCAATATCGAGGCGGAACAGATGTTCCGCACCCTGAAGGATATGGCGCGCCAGGGGCTGAGCCTGATCTTCATCTCGCACAAGCTCGACGAGGTGATGTCGACCGCAGACCGCATCGTTGTATTGCGTGGGGGCAAGACGGTGGCCTAGCGTCGCGCATCTGAGACATCGAAGGCGGAACTGGCCGAGCTGATGGTGGGCCGCGCCGTTCACCGGCCCTTGCGCGAACCCGCAACGCCCGGCGATGTGGTGCTGGAGGCTGCCGGGATCACCTTCCGCGAGGGTGGTGTCGACAGGCTGAAATCCGTCAGCTTCCGCCTGCGCGCGGGCGAGGTTATGGGGATCATCGGCGTTTCCGGCAATGGTCAGGCGGCGCTGGCCCGGGTTCTGGGCGGGACCGCCCGGCGGTCGGAAGGCGACCTGCTGCTTTTCGGCAAGCCGGTCGGCGATATGACCGTGCCCGAAGTGATTGCCGCCGGAATCGGCCGCATCCCCGAGGATCGCAACCGCGACGGAGCCATCGGCGAGATGGCGATCTGGGAAAACGCGGTGCTGGAACGGCTGGCAGGGTTCTCGCGCCGGGGCCTTGTAGACCGGCGCGCGGGGATTGCCTTCGCGCAAGCCATCATCGACGGCTTCGACGTGCGCGGCGGCACGCCCGGCAGCCGCATCCGACTGCTGTCGGGCGGGAACATGCAGAAGCTGATCCTCGGCCGCAACCTGATCGAGCATCCGAAGATCCTGATCGCCGCGCAGCCGGCACGAGGTCTGGACGAGGGCGCGGTCGCCGCCGTGCACGAGCGCATCCTCGCCGCGAAAAAGGCCGGGACGGCGGTGTTGCTGATCTCGGAAGACCTGGAGGAGGTGATGCAGTTGGCGGACCGGATCCAGGCCATCGTCGGTGGACGCCTGTCACCGCCGGTTCCGGCGGACGGGGCGGATGCGCGGCAACTGGGGCTGATGATGGCCGGGTAATGGGAGGGTGCGGGTCATGCGGTTTGAGCGACGCGAGCATCGGCCGGCGGCGCTGGTCCTTGCCACGCCGCTGATCGCTGTGGGGGTGGCGCTGGCCATTGCCGGGGTGTTGATCGCGCTGGCGGGTGCGCCGGTGTTCCAGGCCTTCGGGCGCATCGTGACCGGGGCCTATGGCTCCAAACTCGCCGCG
This sequence comes from Rhodobacterales bacterium, assembly GCA_015654855.1. Lineage (GTDB taxonomy): Bacteria > Pseudomonadota > Alphaproteobacteria > Rhodobacterales > Rhodobacteraceae > JAATGA01. The sequence goes on along the minus strand of JAATGA010000018.1, from coordinate 9,079 downwards.
ACCGAAACACTGACCCGTGCGGCCCCCTTGATCCTGACGGGGCTTGCGGCGGCAGTCGCGTTTCGCGCGCGGTTGTGGAACATCGGGGCCGAGGGGCAGTTCTACCTGGGCGCCATCGCAGTCGCGGCGGTCAGCGCGCATCTGACCGGGGGCCTGCCGGCATGGGTGCAGATCCCGATCCTGTTCGTGGTCGGTGCCGTGGCGGGATTGTGCTGCTGCTTGTCCCGCTGTGGCTGCGGCTGAAGTTCTCGGTGGATGAGGTGGTGACGACACTGCTTCTGAACTTCGTCGCGATCCTGTTGGTCTCGCTGCTGATCGACGGGCCGTTGAAGGACCCCCTGGCTTTCGGCTGGCCGCAATCGGTGCCGGTGTCTGAGACGGCGATGCTGCCCGATCTGGTGCCACGCTCTCGCCTGCACTGGGGCCTGGTTCTGGCGGCGGTGCTGGCCTTCGTGATCCATTTCATCCAGTCGCGCACCACCTTCGGGATGCAAGCCCGCGCGGCAGGGCTGAACCCCTCGGGCGCGGTGTTTGCCGGCGTTCCGCTGGGGCGGACGCTGGTTCTGGTCGCGATGATCTCGGGCGGGATGGCGGGGCTGGCCGGCGCGGTCGAGGTCATGGGGGTGATGGGCTATGTCACCACGGAACTGTCGCCGGGATATGGCTATTCCGGCATAGTCGTCGCCATGCTCGCGAACCTGCATCCGCTGGGTGTGATCCTTGCAGCACTTTTCTCGGCCACGATGTTCGTCGGTGCCGATGCGATGAGCCGGTCGATGGGCGTGCCGAGCTTCATCGCCGATGTGACGGTTTCGCTGTCGCTTTTGTCGATGCTCGTCGCGATCTTCTTCACGCAATACAGGATCCGCCGATGACCGATCTGTTCGACATCTTCGCATCCGCAGGCCTTTGGGCCGCCGTGTTGCGGATCGCGACACCACTGCTCCTGAGCACGCTTGGCGCGTTGTTGTGCGAACGCGCGGGCGTGCTGAACCTCGGGATCGAGGGGATCATGACTTTCGGCGCCATGGCGGGCTGGCTCGCCGTGTTCAACGGCGCGGATCTGTGGACCGGGTTTGTGGTCGCGGGCCTGTCGGGCGCGGTCTTCGGCGTGCTGCACGCGGCGCTGACCGTGACGCTCGGGCTGTCGCAACATGTGGCCGGGCTGGGGGTGACGCTCTTCGCCTCGTCCTTCAGCTATTACATCTTCCGCCTGCTGGTGCCGGTCGCGGGCACGCCGCCGAAGATCGTGGCGTTCCGCCCGATCAGCATTCCCGGCCTGTCGGATCTGCCCTTCGTCGGCCCGGCGCTGTTCACCCAGACCCCGCCGACCTATCTCGCGATCCTGCTGGCGCTGGTCATGGGGTGGGTGATTTTCCGCACGCCCTTGGGTCTCGCCATCCGCATGTCGGGCGAAAATCCCCATGCGGCCGAGGCGCAGGGGATCAACCCGATGGCGGTGCGCTATGGCGCGGTGATCTCGGGATCGGCGCTGATGGGGATGGCGGGCGCGTTCCTGACGCTTTCGGCCTTCGACAGCTTTATCCCGACCATGGTGCAGGGGCGCGGCTGGATCTGCATCGCGCTGGTGGTTTTCTCGTCCTGGCGGCCGGGACGGGCGCTGGCGGGGGCGCTGCTCTTCGCCTTCTTCGACGCCTTCCAACTGCGCCTGCAAACGATGCTGGGCGGGGTCGTGCCCTATCAGATCTTTCTGATGACACCCTATATCCTGTCGATCGCGGCTCTGGCGGTCATGGCCCGCCGCGCCCGCGTTCCGCAGGCATTGATGCAACCCTACCGCCGCGGCGAACGCTGAGAGGTCCCCGATGTTCGACACCATCATCCGTAACGCCAACCTGCCCGACGGGCGCAAGGGCATCGACATCGGCATCACGGCGGGCAAGATCGCCGCTGTCGAGGCGACTCTGCCGACCGAGGCAGGAGAGGTCATCGACGCCACCGGCCGCCTGCTTTCCCCCACCTTCTGCGACCCGCATTTCCACATGGATGCGACGCTTTCGCTCGGCCTGCCGCGCATGAACGTCTCGGGCACGCTGCTGGAAGGCATTGCGCTCTGGGGCGAGTTGCGGCCCACCCTGACCAAAGAGGCGCTGGTCGAACGCGCACTGCGCTATTGCGACCTGGCCGTGAGCCAGGGATTGCTGCACATCCGCAGCCATGTTGACACCTCGGACCCGCGCCTCGTCACCGCCGAGGCGCTGCTGGAGGTGCGGGATCTGGTGAAGGATTACATCGACCTGCAACTCGTGGCCTTCCCCCAGGACGGATATTACCGCGCAGCCGATGGGGCGAAGTCGCTGGAGCGGGCGCTCGATATGGGCGTCGAAATCGTCGGTGGCATCCCGCATTTCGAGCGCACGATGGAGGACGGCCGCCGCTCGCTTGAGGCATTGTGCCGCATCGCCGCCGACCGGGGCCTGATGGTCGACATCCATTGCGACGAGACCGACGATCCGATGTCCCGCCATGTCGAGACCCTCGCGGCCGAGACGGTGCGGCACGGGTTGCAGGGCAGGGTGAACGGCTCGCACCTGACCTCGATGCATTCGATGGACAACTATTACGTCTCGAAACTGATCCCGCTGATGGCCGAGGCGGGGATGAATGCCACGCCCAACCCGCTGATCAACATCATGTTGCAGGGCCGGCATGATACCTTTCCCAAGCGTCGGGGCCTGACGCGGGTGCGCGAGTTGATGGCGGCGGGGATCAACGTCTCGCTGGGGCAGGATTGCACCATGGATCCCTGGTATTCCATGGGATCGGCCGACATGATCGAAGTGGCGCATATGGCGGTGCATGTCGCGCAGATGGGATCTGTCGCCGAAAAGGGGCAGATATTCGATGCGATCACCGTCAATTCGGCGCGCACCATGGGGCTGGAAGGCTATGGGCTGGCGGTCGGCTGCAAGGCGAACCTCGTGATCTTGCAGGCGGCGGATGTGACCGAGGCGATCCGGCTGAAGCCGGTGCGCCTTTATGTGCTGCGGGATGGCCGGGTGATCTCGCGCACCGCGCCGCGCCTGGCGCAACTGTCGCTGACGGGAAGACCCGGGCAGATCGACCCGGGCCTCGACTATCTGCCACCGGCTTGACCATGGGGGCGGCCTTCAATGGCCGCCGCAGTCGCATCCTTCGGCCCACCAGGCGCGGGGGCTTGTCTGGCCGATGCCGGGATTCAGGGCATTGGTCGGGTCGAGTCGGCGGTAGAAATCGGCCAGTGCGGGCTTGGCCTTATACAGGTGGCCGACGTTGTGCTCGGCGGGGTATTCCGCGCCGCGCCTGTCCAGCAGATGCCACATGGCATGTTCCAGGGCCAGGCAATCGGTGCCCTTCTTCGCCACGTAATCCTGATGGAAGACATGGCAGAAGAAATGACCGTAGTAGAGTTTCGCCTCGATCTGCGTGTCGAGTTCGGGCGGCAGTTGTTCCAACCAGTCGCGGTCGTTGCGGCGTAAAGCCACGTCGAGTGCCACAATGTCCTCGACCGTGCGGGGATGGACGGCGCGATAGCGCCCCGCCGCCCCGGCTACGGCGAAACGGTGCAGGAAGGCGTCGCGCCCCTCATCCGCGGTGCATTCGAACATGTCGCCGCCGGCCGAGGGGAACATGCCCTTCAGATACGCCCGCGCCTCGGCGATGCCCGCCCCGCCCATGCGCAGGATCAGGTGATGCGCGAACCTGTCGCGAAAGGCGTTCATGCGCGCGGGCAGATGCTGCGGCATGAGCCATGCGATGCCCTGCGCGATCCGGTCGGAAATCGCGGTGCCGAGGCCGAGGCGCTCCGTCAGCGCATCGACCCGCGCCTTGGCCGCGAACAGCGCGGGCATCCGGTCGGTGCCAAGGTGGCGGATGAACAGGAAGGTGTCCTTGCCGTAGCGCGCGGCGATGTCATAAGCGGTGCGGTGGATGTATTCCCCGGCAATCGGCAGGCTGTCGAAAGTGCCGAGCATATGGCGGCGGATCCCGGTCAGTTCGGCCGGGTCGTTGGTGCCGATGTAGAAGACCGCCGTTTCCGTTTCGGCCTCGAATGTGTCGAGGCGCACGGCGAAAACCGCGAGCTTTCCGGCGCAGCCGGCGGCCTCGCGCAACCGGCGGGGGTCGGCGTTGAACCGCGCCGGGGTAGCGGCCTCGACCTCGCGAACATGGCTTGCATATTCGCGGTCCGACCCCCAGGCCTCGGTCGGGGTCGCGGGGGGCAGATCGCCCGCCTCGACCCGCGCGAGGATCGTCTCGGGGTCGTCGCCCAGGTCCAGACCCAGATGGTTGACCAGCGCGACCGAGCCGTCGGGCCGCACCTCGGCATAGAGCGTCAATTCGGTATAGGCCGGCCCGCGCCGGATCAGCGCCCCGCCTGAGTTGTTGCAGATCCCGCCCAGCACCGAGGCGCCGATGCAGCTTGACCCGATGACCGAATGCGGCTCGCGCCCCAGCGGGCGCAGGGTCTTTTCCAGCCGGTCGAGCGTAGTGCCCGGCAGGCAGACCACCTGGCGCCCGCCGTCGATCGGGTGGATGCCCTTCAGGCGCATGACGCTGATCAGCACGATCTCGCGGTCGTAATCCTCGCCCCAAGGGGTGGAGCCGCCGGTCAGCCCGGTGTTCGCCGCCTGAAGGATCACCGCGCGGCCGGAGGCGATGACGGCCTTAAGCACGCGCCACATCTCGACCAGCGAGCCGGGGCGAACCACGGCGGCGACCGGTCCGCCGCCGAAGCGGATGCCGCGGATATAGCGCCGCGTCGCCCGCGCAGAGGTCAGCACATGCGCGTCGCCCGCGATGGCGGAAAGCTCGGCCAGCAGCGTGTCGCGGGGCAGGGCGGTCGGGGCGATGGCGGTCTGGTGCATCGGAAACTTCGGGCGCGCTTGTGCGGGTTCCGTCCTATAGCCCGGAACCGCGCGCCGCGCCACAGGCGGGCATCGGGCGGTCCGTGGGACGGGACGATCGCCGGCCCCGGGTGCTGCGCGCCGACAAGGCCCGGAAGGCGGCCGTGGGCCAGGGCGGCCGACGCCTTCCCCCGATCAGGCGGCCAGCAGCGTGATCGCCGACAGATCGAGGCCAGCCCCGCCGTCCAGATGCGCCACCGGCACCCCGTCCAGCTTCAGCGTGGCATTGCCGTTGTCGTCCTCGTCCAGCGAAAGTTCGGGGTTCGGGTGCAGTTCGGGGTCGTAAAGCACGACGAGCACATCCGCATCGTGGTCGAAATCCATGATATGCGCGAGCGGCGCGCCCGGCGCGATCTCTTGCAGGGTAAAGATGTCGTCGCCCTCTCCGCCGCTGGCCTGATCGCCCGCGCCGAGGAACAAGTGATCGCCGCCGTCGCCGCCGTTGAGGTGGTCGATCTCGCCGTCGTCGGCGCCGTCGTCCTGGCCGTAAAGCGTGTCGCTGCCCGCCCCGCCGTCGAGCGTATCGGCCCCCACCCCGCCGCGCATCATATCGTCGCCGTCGCCGCCCTCCAGTTCGTCGTCGTCCTCGCCTCCGGCCAGGGTGTCGGCGCCCGCCCCGCCGTAGAGCGTGTCCTGATCCGCTCCGCCTTCCAGCCAATCGTCGCCGTTGCCGCCGGCGAGAAGATCGCGACCCTCGTCCCCGAAAAGCGAGTCGTCGCCATCCTCGCCATGCAGGCTGTCGTTGCCCGCCCCGCCGTCCAGGTAGTCCGCCCCGGTGCCGCCGTGCAACTCGTCCCGGCCCGCGTCGCCGCTCAGCCAGTCGTCGCCGCCCTGGCCGGCGATCAGATCGTCACCCTTACCGCCCCGGATCGTATCGTCGCCTCCGGTTCCGGTCAGGATGTCGTCTCCGGCCTGTCCGGCCAGCAGCAGGCCGGGTTCTTCCGCCTCGGGCAGGTCGTCGGAGAGCGCGATGCCCTCGTCCCTGTCGCCCTCCACCCCGGACAGGCCCGAGGCGGTCAGCGGATCGCTCTCGCCCTCCGCATCTGCGGCTTCCGTGTCCGTCATTTCCATGGGCGCGGCGGAATCCTCTGCGAGATCGGGTGTGCCTTAGGCATCTCCCGTCGCCCAGTCGAGCAGCGATCCGCCGGATTCGGCCGATCCCGCGTCGCCGGCCCCGGCGGTGCCGTCGGCGGTCATCGCGCCGTTGTCGTCGACCTCATCCATGCTGGCGTCGCGACCGGCAAAGGCGCTGATCACGGAATCCGCGACGACGCCCGCAGCCAGCGCGCCGAAGATACCCAGCAGTCCCAACATGACATGACCCCTTCGGTACTGTCTGCGCCGTTAACCTTGTTTCTTGCAACTATATGGCATTAAAGGAAATTATTGCCCGTGATTGTGCCAGAGAATCGGCGGCCGTTCCAGTGCGGCCCCATGGTCGCGGCGGGGAATCTGCGAAGAAGGTTAACGACTCTTATGCACCCACCATCGGCCGGAGCCGCGGCGGGACCGGGTGCCTTGCCCGGGTTCGCGGGCAGAAAGCGCGGGTTGCGAATCCGGCTTCACTTTCGCGGGGTTTTCCCTTAATGGCACCTGTCCGTCGGATTCCGGCGGTTGACAGGGCCTTGCTGGACGACATCCCGGCCTGCGCCATAACCCTTCTGAAACAAGGAGATGCCGATGTCGATCACTGTCGAGGAAAAGACCCGCCTCATCAAGGAATATGCGACCAAGGAAGGCGACACCGGTTCGCCCGAGGTTCAGGTCGCCATCCTGTCGTCGCGGATCGCCACCCTGACCGAGCACTTCAAGTCGCACAAGAATGACAACCATTCGCGTCGCGGCCTGTTGATGATGGTGGCTCAGCGCCGCAAACTGCTGGACTATCTGAAGAAGAACGCCGAGCCGCGCTATGCCGCGCTGATCCAGCGTCTGGGCCTGCGCCGCTAAGCCTGTGATATCTGAACGCCTGCCCTTCGGCGGGCGTTCGTATCCGAAGGGCTTGGCCCGCGCGGCGAAGAGTGTCGCGCCTGACCGCAGATCAAGCCAACCGGGTTTCCGTCATGGTGCGCACTCCGGGCAAACGACCAGAAACGCGACGATTGATTATCTGCGCCTCGCAGCGGCGGTCGGAATTGTCTGGTTCCACAGCCAGGCACCGGGGCATTGGATCGCCTATCTGGCCCTGCCGTTCTTTCTCGTGCTGCTGGGAATGCCCTCAACGGCATCGTTGCAAAAAAGAGCGCGCCGGCTGCTGTGGCCCTTCCTGATCTGGTCGGGGATCTATGCGGGCGTGAGGGTCGTCTTTGCCCTGAGATCCGGTGAGCCGCCCTTGGGTTGGTGGGAGACCGGAATGCTGCTTGCAGGCACTTCGGTCCATCTGTGGTTCCTGCCCTTCGCCTTTATGGGAACGCTGGTTTTCCGGCTGATTCGACCCGACTGGCTCGTTCTGGTCCTGCCTGTGCTTGCCGCCGTGGTGGTCGTGCTTGCACCGGAGGCCGGGATCGCCCCCTTCCAGCAGTGGCTGTTCGGGATCGTGCCGCTGACACTGGGCTTTTGCTATTTTCGCTGCGGACTCAGGGTCATACTGCCTTGGATTGTCGCCACGGCAGTCCTGTTCGTCGGGCGCAACTCTGACGACAATTTGACCATTGCGCTTGGAAGTGCGCTTACGCTTGTGCTGATGCAGATCAGGCTGCCGCGCTCGATCCTGTCTGACTGGTGTGCCAGGGTGGCCTTCCTGGTCTTTCTCGACCACATGATTGTGATGCAGGCCGGATGGACCCTTTCGCTTCAGGGCCTGGCGCTTGCGACATTTGCCGTCACCGGTGCACTGGCCTTGTCCGCGGGCCTGGATCGCTTGCGCGGGCAGCGTTTCGTGCGCTTTCTGACCTGACGGCGGTTTCCCGCCCCGTCTCACTGTCCGCTTTGCAATCGCCGCGATTTCCTGTATTGGCCTTCGCCATCTGCGACGTGACGCCCTTGGCCCCGGGCACATGCGAAGGATCAGGGGCGGCGGCAATGGGGCCGCCATAAAACGCGGGATCCGGCAGGGGCCGGAAGCGCCCGCAAGAGGAAACCGAATGTTCAACGTGACCAGAAAATCCATCCAGTGGGGCGACGAAACGCTTACTCTGGAAACGGGCAAGGTCGCCCGCCAGGCCGACGGCTCGGTCGTCGCCACCCTGGGCGAGACCTCTGTCATGGCCAACGTGACTTTTGCCAGACAACCGAAACCGGGCCAGGACTTCTTCCCCCTGACCGTGCATTATCAGGAAAAATACTATGCCGCCGGCAAGATTCCGGGCGGCTTTTTCAAGCGCGAGGCGCGTCCGAGCGAAAAGGAAACCCTGGTTTCCCGCCTGATCGACCGTCCCTGCCGCCCGCTGTTCGTCTCGGGTTTCAAGAACGAAGTACTCGTGATGGCGACCGTTCTGTCCTGCGACCTGGTCAACGATCCCGACATCGTGGCGATGATCGCGGCCTCGGCGGCGCTGACCATTTCGGGCGTGCCCTTCATGGGTCCGATCGGGGCCGCGCGCGTGGCCTTCTCGAACGGCCAGTATGTGCTGAACCCCGCCATGGACGATATGGTCGGCCTGCGCAACAACCCCGAGCAGCGTCTGGATCTGGTCATCGCCGGCACCAAGGACGCCGTGATGATGGTCGAATCGGAAGCCTACGAGCTGAGCGAAGCTGAGATGCTGGGCGCGGTGAAATTCGGCCATGACGCGATGCAGCCGGTGATCGACCTGATCATCGACTTCGCCGAAGACGCCGCGAAGGAGCCCTTCGACTTCGCCCCGCCGGACTACTCCGCGCTTTATGCCAAGGTAGAGGCGGCGGGTGAGGCCGATGTCCGCGCGGCTTTCGCGATCAAGGACAAGCTGGCCCGTCAGGATGCCGTCGAGGCCGCCAAGGCCAAGGTCAAGGCCGCCCTGTCCGAAGAGGATCTGGCGAACCCGAACCTCGGCTCGGCGTTCAAGAAGCTGGAATCCTCGGTTCTGCGCGGCGACATCATCAACGGCGGCGCCCGGATCGACGGTCGCGACAACAAGACCGTCCGTCCGATCGTCTCGGAAACCGGCGTTCTGCCGCGCACCCATGGCTCGGCGCTGTTCACCCGCGGCGAGACCCAGGCGCTGGTCGTGACCACGCTCGGCACCGGCGAGGAT
>JAATGA010000242.1 GCA_015654855.1 Rhodobacterales bacterium | reverse complement strand
GCGAAGATGTTCGGGTCGAAGATGATGTCCTCGGGCGGGAAGCCCACCTCGTCCACCAGGATGCGATAGGCCCGCGCGCAGATCCCGGTCTTGCGCTCGAACGTATCCGCCTGGCCCGCCTCGTCAAAGGCCATCACCACCACCGCCGCGCCATAGGCGAGGCACAGGCCGGCATGATGGCGAAACGCCTCCTCGCCCTCTTTCAGGCTGATGGAGTTCACCACCGGCTTGCCCTGCACGCATTTCAACCCGGCCTCGATCACCTCCCATTTCGAGGAGTCGATCATCACCGGCACGCGGGCGATGTCCGGCTCGCCGGCGATCAGGTTCAGGAACTCGACCATCGCGGCCTTCGAGTCGATCAGTCCCTCGTCCATGTTGATGTCGATGATCTGGGCGCCGTTCTCGACCTGATCGCGCGCCACCGCCAGCGCGGCGGCATAGTCGCGGTTGGTGATCAGCTTGCGGAACCGGGCCGATCCGGTGACGTTCGTCCGCTCGCCCACGTTCACGAAGGGGATGTCGGGGGTCAGGACAAAGGGTTCCAGACCCGACAGGCGCAGATAACGGCTCATTTCACCACCCTCGGCGCGAAACCCCCTACGGCATCGGCGATGGCGGCGATATGGTCGGGCGTGGTTCCACAGCAACCGCCGACGACGTTGACAAGCCCCTCGCGGGCGAACTCACCGACCTGTCCGGCCGTATCCTCCGGCCCCTCGTCATACTGGCCAAAGGCATTGGGCAGACCGGCATTCGGATAGGCGCAGGTGAAGGTCTCGGCCACGCCCGAAAGCTCCGCCAGGTGCGGCCGCATCGCCGCCGCCCCAAGCGCGCAGTTCAGCCCCACGGTAAAGGGCCGCGCATGACGCACCGAATGCCAGAAGGCAGTCGGCGTCTGCCCAGACAAAGTGCGGCCCGAGGCATCGGTGATCGTGCCCGAAATCATCACCGGCAGGCGTTGCCCATGCTCGGCAAAGGCCTCGAAACAGGCAAAGATCGCGGCCTTGGCATTCAGGGTGTCGAAGATCGTCTCGATCAGGATCAGATCCGCCCCGCCCCCGATCAGGCCACGGATCTGCTGGCCATAGGCGATGCGCAGATCGTCAAAGCTGACCGCGCGGAACCCCGGATCGTTCACATCCGGGGAAATCGAGGCCGTCCGGTTCGTCGGCCCCACCGCCCCCGCCACAAAGCGTGGCTTGCCGTCCACCGCCGTCGCCCGGTCCAGCGCCTGGCGCACCAGCCGCGCCCCCTGGACGTTCAGATCATGCACCGCGCCTTCCATCCCGTAATCGGCCTGGGCGATGGTCGTGGCGGAAAACGTATTCGTCTCGACGATATCCGCCCCCGCCATGGCATAGCGCAAGTGGATGTCCTCGATCGCCCCCGGCTGAGTCAGGATCAGCAGATCGTTGTTGCCCTTCTGCGGATGCTCCGAATGATGCCTGCAACCACAGCCCGCGCCATGGCCCGAACCGGCGTAATCCTCCTCCGTCAGACCCAGCCCCTGGATCTGCGTCCCCATCGCGCCGTCGAGGATCAGGATTCGCGCGCGCGCGGCCTCCTCCAGGGCGGCGAAGACGGGGGAACGGGGAAGCTGGAAGTTCTGCATGGCTCGGATCCACTGGGGCAAGAGGTGAGCGATACTCCCGCAGCGATCCATATTCAAATTCATAATCCTACAGAAGATTATGAATTTCCCGCATTTTCATCCTGACATAAACATCCCGGGGGTCGAGGGGGCAGCGCCCCCTCGCCTTCTTCTCAGGCAGCAATCACGCCGCGAAGTCGAGGACGATCCGCCCGTCGATCTTACCCGCGATCATCTTGTCGAAGACGCCGTTGATGTCTTCCAGTTGCGCCGTCGCGGTATGGGCATGGACCAGGCCACGACCGGCGAAGTCGAGCGACTCCGCCAGGTCCAGACGGGTGCCGACGATGGAGCCGCGCACCGTGATGCCTTCCAGCACCATGTCGAAGATCGGCAGCGGGAAATCGCCCGGCGGCAGACCGTTCAGCGCGATGGTCCCGCCACGGCGGGCGAATTTCAGCGCCTGCCCGAACGCCTTGGGCGAAACGGCGGTCACCAGCACGCCATGGGCGCCGCCGATCTCGCGCTTGATCGCGGCAACGGGGTCGACCTCGCGGGCGTTGACCGTGACCTCGGCCCCCAGGTCGCGGGCGAGCTTCAGTTTGGACTCGTCGATGTCGACGGCCGCGACATGCAGGCCCATGGCTTTGGCATATTGCACCGCCATATGGCCCAGACCGCCGATGCCCGAGATCACCACCCATTCGCCGGGTTTGGTGTCGGTCATCTTCAGGCCTTTGTAGACCGTCACCCCGGCGCAGAGCACCGGGGCGATTTCCACGAAGCCCACGTCCTTCGGCAGGTGGCCGACGTAGTTCGGGTCGGCCAGCACATATTCGGCAAAGGCGCCGTTGACCGAATAGCCGGAGTTCTGCTGCTGTTCGCACAGCGTTTCCCAGCCGCCGAGGCAATGCTCGCAATGGCCGCAGGCCGAATACAGCCACGGAACGCCGATCCGGTCGCCTTCCTTCACATTCCTGACGCCGGCGCCGACGGCGACGACATGGCCCACGCCTTCATGGCCGGGGATGAACGGCGGGTTCGGCTTCACCGGCCAGTCGCCGTGGGCGGCGTGCAGGTCGGTGTGGCACACACCGCAGGCCTCGACCTTCATCAGGATCGTGCCGGGGGCGACGACCGGCACGGGGGCCTCTTCGATCACCAGCGGCTTACCGAATTCCCGCACGACGGCGGCCTTCATGGTCTTTTGCATTTCGTCCTTCCTTCCTGCATCCGGGCCATACCGGTATGCGACGGCGCACAATCCTCCCGGACAGAAAAAGACCCGCCCGTCGGGGAGGTGACGGGCGGGCGCGCGGCGGCGGGATCCGAAAGAGCCCGCCGCCGCGAACGGTTCAGAAGAAGCCCAGCTTGTTCGGATTGTAGCTGACCAGCAGGTTCTTCGTTTCCTGATAGTGGTCGAGCATCATCTTGTGGTTCTCGCGTCCGATACCCGATTGCTTGTAGCCGCCGAAGGCCGCACCCGCCGGATAGGCGTGATAGCAGTTGGTCCAGACGCGGCCGGCCTGGATCGCCCGGCCGAACCGATAGCAGCGATT
>JAATGA010000003.1 GCA_015654855.1 Rhodobacterales bacterium | reverse complement strand
TCGGCGCGGCGGTGCTGTTCGCGGCCGGTGCGGCGCGGATGCCCTTTGGCCGGTTCATGTTCTGGAACACGCTCGCCGCCGTTCCGAAATGCCTGATCTTCATCGCCATCGGCTGGTTCTTCGGCCATCTCTACGCCCGGATCGACCATTGGATCGGCCGCATCTCGCTGGGGTTGCTGGTGGCGATCCTGCTGGGCGGGCTGATCTGGTGGTGGCGGCGCAACCGCCGGCGGATCGAGGCGGCAGAGGCCACCGCCGCCCCCGAAAGCCCTGGCCAATGACCCGGATAAGCTGCGTCATCCCCGCCTGGAACGAGGCCGGGCGCATCGCCCCGGTCCTGGCCGCCGCCGCGCATCACCCGGACCTCGCCGAGGTGATCGTGGTCGACGACGGCTCGACCGACGGCACGGCGGAGGTGGCCGCGGCGCAAAGCGGCATCCGCCTGATCCGCCAGCCCCGCAACGGCGGCAAGACCGCCGCGCTCGCCACCGGGATCGCGGCGGCGCGGGGCGAGTTCCTGATGTTCCTCGACGCCGATCTGACCGGCCTGGGACCGGCCGAGATCTCGTCCCTGGCCCGGCCGGTTCTGGCGGGGGCGGCGGGGGTTTCGATCTCGCTCAGGGGCAATGCGCCGGGGTTGTGGCGGGCCATTGGCCTCGACTACATCTCGGGCGAGCGGGTGATGCCGCGCGATCTGCTGACAGCTCGCGCGGGCGAGTTGACCACCCTGCCGAAGTTCGGCTTCGAGGTCTGGCTGAACCGGCTGTGGCTGGAGGCGGGCCACCCGATCGCGGTCGTCCGCTGGCCGGGCGTGGCCAGCCCGCTGAAATCGGCCAAGGCAGGCTTCTGGCGCGGGCTGCGCGGCGATGCGGGCATGATGCGCGATATCTTTCGCGTGCTGCCGCCCCATCGCGCGGCGGCGCAGATCGCCGCCATGCGGCGAGCGCGGGTCGGGGACTGAGCAGGCCCGGAATCCGGGCACGCGTTGCCACCATCACTCCCCGTCATCGCACCTTACCGCCCCGGCGGGGGCCGGCCGCGCCTCACGCTTCGCGGACCCGGACCGATCCCCCCGCCCCGCCCGAACCATCACCGGATGTGAATGTCAGGGTCACAAAGCCTGACTGGTCTTGGCACGGCCAAGCCGCTACACCCCGGGGGCGCGGAGATTTCCATGACCAGCATATCCCCACCCGTTACCGGATCCGGCGATTCGCCGAAGGGCCTTGCCTTTGCTGTCACCGCTTATGTGATGTGGGGATTTCTGCCGCTTTATCTGAAATCCATCGACCACATCCCGACCTCCGAGGTGCTGGCGCACCGGATTCTGTGGTCGGTGCCGGTGGCGGGGCTGCTGCTGTGGTGGCAGGGACAACTCGGCGCGCTGGCGGCGGCGATGCGCAACTCGCGGATGCTGGCGATGACGCTGCTGACGGCGGGGCTGATCACGCTCAACTGGGGGATTTACGTCTATGCCGTCACCTCGGGCCACGCGCTGGATGCGGCGCTTGGCTATTACATCAACCCGCTGTTCAGCGTGGGGCTTGGCGCCACCGTATTGCGCGAGCGGCTGGAGCGGCTGCAATGGGTCGCCATCGCCGTCGCGGCATTCGCGGTCGCCATCCTGACGGTCGAGAACGGCCGCCTGCCCGTCGCGGCGCTTGGCATGACGCTGACCTTCGGGCTTTACGGTTTTCTGAAAAAGCAGCTTCCCATCGGCCCGAACGAGGGTTTCATGCTCGAGGTTCTGGTGCTTTTGCCGGTAGCGGCGGGCTGGCTGATCTGGCTGAGCATCCGGGGCGGCGGGCATTTCCTGACCGGCAGCACGCATGACACGCTGCTGCTGGGGGCGGCGGGGGTGGTGACGGCGATGCCGCTGATGGCCTATGCTAACGGGGCCAAGCTGTTGCGGCTGTCGACCATCGGCATCCTGCAATACATCGCGCCGACGATGATCTTCCTGTCGGCGGTGTTCCTGTTCGGCGAACCCTTCGGAGGCGCGCGGCTGATCGCCTTTCCGATGATCTGGGCAGCGCTGGCGATCTATACTTTCGCGATGTTCCGCGCGGCGCGCCGGCACTAAGGGGCCGGGCGCCTCACATCGGGAACGGCAGATCCGGCCAAAGCCGCGTCATCAGATCGCCAAGCCGCAGCAGGACCACATCCCTCAGCGGCGTCTCGCGCGAGACGAGCCATTGCACCACCGCCCCCGCCATCAGCCCGTGGATGGCCAGCGACAGCGCCATCGGGTCGCGCGTGCCCTCGGGCAGGCGGGCGGCGATCGCCTCCTGCACCAAGCGGTGGCGCTCCGCGCCCGAGGCCGCCAGATGCGCATCCCCCGACTCGACCGCCGCCAGCGCGATGCGGGCGTCGAACTGCGCGCCCTGGCTTTGCGACGGACCCATCGAGCGCACCGCGGCCTTCAGAAAGGTCCACAGCGGGCCGACCCCGCTTTCTCGCGGCAGGGTCTCGATCCAGGCGCGGGTCTGCTCCACCTCGCGCGCCGCGATGGCCTGCATGAGGGATTCGCGGTTGCCGAAGCGCTGGATCAGCGCCGGGCGCGACATGCCGACCTCGGCCGCCGCATCCGACAGGGTAAAGCCGCCCGGCCCCTGCCGCAGCAGCACCGCCTGCGCGGCGGCAAGAATGTCTTCGTCGCTGTGCGTTCTGGGTCGCGCCATGATTAGCTTCCTTCCTGTCGGTAAGTTAGGAGAAGCCCCCGCATACGGCAAGGGCGGCGCGCTGCCACCGGCGGCGCACCGCCGCAGATCGCCTGTGCGCGACGGCGGATCAGCCCGCCGCCGTCACGTCGTGGCCATAAAGCCAGTCGAACCGCGACAGGGCAAGCCCCGGCGCAAGCGCCCCGCCAAGGCGCAGGCCCATATGGGCCAGGCCACGCAACGGCCCCGTCAGGTGATAGTTGCGGGCATTGCCATTGGCGGCGGCGACGATGCGGCGGCAACGGGGGGCGCGCGCGGCCTGCCAGCGCGGCAAAGCCTCTGCCGCCGGTGCGGCATCCAGCGCGGCGGTCAGCGTCCAGGCGTCCTCCAGCCCCATCGAGGCGCCCTGGGCCAGGAAAGGCAGCGTCGGATGCGCGGCATCGCCGAGGATCGCCGCCGCGCCGCCGGGCAGGACGCTTTGCCAGTTCCGAGCCACCTCATGCCGGAACAGACCCCAGAGCCAGACATCCTCGGCCTGGTCGAGCCAGCCGCGCACCCTGGGGCCAAAGCCCGCGAAGGCCAGCCGCATCTCCATCGGGTCGTCGCGCAGGGACCAGTCCTCCTCGACCCAGCGGCGGCGCTCCTCGATGGCGACGATGTTGCGCTCCTTGCCGCCGCGCAGGGGGTAGCTGACGACATGGCGGCCGGGACCCATATGCACCTCGGCCACCGCCGGCGCATCGGGTTCGGCGGGGATCACGGCCCGCCAGGCGCAATGATGGGTGAAGAAGGGTTTTTCCGCCCCGTTCAGCGCGGCGCGGGTCGGCGAATGCAGCCCGTCCGCCCCGATCAGCAGCGCGGGCGCCGTCTCCGCCCCCTGGGCGGTCACGACGCGGGGCCGCGCGCCCGTCAGATCGACCGAGACGATGCGCTGCAACAGCCGGATCTGCACGCCTGCCGAGCGCGCACCCTCGGCCAGCAGGGCGATCAGATCGGCACGGTGGAAGAACCGGTAAGGCTGGTCCGGGCGCAGCCGGGTCAGATCCAGCCGCAGCACGCGGTCGCCATCCAGGCCGTCGCGCAGTTCGACCGCCGCCGCGCGATGTCCCGCCGCCGCCGCCGCATCGCCAAGGCCCAGCGCCGTCAGCACCGCCCCGCCGTTCGGACCGATCTGCAAGCCCGCGCCGACCTCGCGGATGGCGTCGGCCTGTTCCAGCAGCGTCACCGACGCGCCGCGCAGGGCCATCCCCCGCGCAACGGCAAGCCCCGCGACCCCCGCGCCCAGAACCGTGATCTCCTGCCCGTGCAGATGGCCCATGCCGTCCCCTTCCGGGCGGATCGCCGCCGCCCCCTCAGTCTGTCGCCGCGGGCGACCGCGCAGCCCAATCCCCCTGGGTCGGGCACAGGTCC
>JAATGA010000457.1 GCA_015654855.1 Rhodobacterales bacterium | reverse complement strand
GGGTCGGGATCCTGCTCGACCCGCCGCCGCCGGAAGCGCCCCGGCTGATGCCGGGTATGCCGGTCGAGGCCTTCGTCGCAACCGGCGAAGGCTCGCCCCTCGGCTATCTGATCGCGCCCTTCTCCGCCTATTTCGCGAAGGCCTTCCGCGAAAGCTGAGCCTTAGGGCAGGGCGATGCGCCTTTCCCCCCTTGGCGTCCGGGCCGGGGCTGCGCATATAGGGGCGGACATATCTGACCGACGAGGGAATGCGCATGTTCGGAACACTGGATACATCGGCCACACCCGCCGCAGCGCCCGCCGACGTGATCAAGGACAGCTCGGAAGCCACCTTCATGCAGGACGTGATCGAGGCCTCGAAAGAGGTGCCGGTCGTCGTCGATTTCTGGGCGCCCTGGTGCGGGCCGTGCAAGACGCTGGGGCCGTTGCTGGAAACCGCCGTCACCGCCGCCAAAGGCAAGGTACGGATGGTCAGGATCAACGTCGACGAAAACCAGGCCATCGCCGCCCAGTTGCGGGTGCAGACGATTCCGACCGTCTACGCTTTCTTCGAGGGCCAGCCGATCGACGGCTTTCAGGGCGCGATCAGCCCGTCCGGGGTGAAACAATTCGTCGAGGGCCTGTCGAAACTGGGCGACGACGGCGGGCTCGGCGCCGCGATTGAGGCCGCGGAGCAGATGCTGGCCGAGGGCGCCGTCGCCGATGCGATCGAGACCTTCACCGCCATCCGCGAGGAAGAGCCGGGCAATGCCGCGGCCTTCGGCGGTCTGGCGCGGGCACTGCTGGCCCAGGGAGATCTGGCCGCGACCGAGGCGCTGCTTGCCGAGGCACCTGCCGCCATCGTCCATGCCAAAGAGGTCGAGGCCGCACGCGCGCAGCTGGAACTGGCAAAGCAGGCCGCCAACGCCGGCCCCGAGGCAGAATTGCGCGCGAAGGTCGAGGCTGACCCCCAGGATCGCCAGGCACGGTTCGACCTGGCGCTGGCGCTTCATGCCGCAGGTAAGGTGGATGAGGCGGTGGACACGCTGCTCGACCTGTTCCGGCTGGACCGGGAATGGAACGACGGCGCGGCGAGGGCGCAGCTTTTCACCATCTTCGACGCCCTGCCGGCCAACGATCCGGTGGTCTCGCGCGGGCGGCGCCGTCTGACCTCGATGATCTACGTCTGAGGCGAAGGCCGAGGAGCGGCGCCGCATGATCCCGGATCTGCCCGGAACGATTCCGCTGTTCCCGCTGCCGGGGGCGCTGCTCTTGCCGCGCGCCCGGCTGCCGCTGCATATCTTCGAGCCGCGCTATCTGGCGATGGTCGACGACTGCCTCAAGACGCCCGAACGGCTGATCGGGATGATCCAGCCGTCCGAGATGCCGGCGGGGCAGGACATCGGCCTTGCCCCCCTGTCGGCCATCGGCTGCGCCGGGCGGCTGACCGCGTTCACGGAAACCGACGACCGGCGCTATCTGGTCACGCTGACCGGGGTCTCGCGCTTCCGCATCATGGCCGAGATCGACAGCTTCGCCCCCTGGCGGCGGGCGCAGGTGGACTGGACGCCTTTCGCCCGCGACCCCGGCCCGGCCGAGAAAGACACGGATTTCGACCGGACAGGCTTCCTGGCGCTGCTGGCCCGGTATTTCGACCGCCAGGACATGTCCGCCGAATGGGACAGCCTGCGCGAAGCGGAACCCGAGGTGCTGGTCAACGCGCTGTCGATGATGTGCCCCTTTTCGCCCGGCGAAAAGCAGGCGCTGCTCGAGGCTTCGACCCTGGTCGGGCGGCGCGAAACGCTGGCGACCCTGATGGAGATGGCGGCGCGCGGCAGCGCGGCCGATGGCGAAAAGGTGCTGCAATGAGCGACGAGAACGATCCGGCCCAGGCCGACCGGCGGATGCTGGAGGCGCTGGTCTGCCCGCTGACCGAGGCGGCGCTGACCTATGACGCCGAGCGGCGGGAACTGGTCTCGCGCGCGGCGCGGCTGGCCTTTCCGATCCGCGACGGCATTCCGATCATGCTGATCAGCGAGGCCCGGGCGCTGGACTAGGGTCGCGCGCCCCCCCTTTCGCGGATATCGCGATACCGGGCGCAGGTTCAGCCCTGTCCCAGCATCCGTCCCGTCATCTCGGTCAGATCGCGGCTCAGCCCCGGGGTCGCGCGGATGCGCTCCAGTTCCGCGCGCATCATCTGCCGGCGGTCTGCGTCGTAGCGGTTCAGCGTCTCGAAAGCGGTGGACATCCGCGCCGCCGTCTGCGGGTTCAGCGGATCGAGCCGGATCAGCCAGTCCGCGACCAGCCGGTAGGCCGCGCCGTCGATATGGTGGAACCCGGCATGATTGCCCGACAGCGCCCCGATGACCGAGCGGAAGCGGTTGGGGTTCTTCCATTCGAACCCCGGATGCCGGGTCAGCCGGTCGGTGACCGCCGCCGCCTGTTCCGGCGCGGCGAGGCCGATCTGAAGCGAGAACCACTTGTCCATGACAAGCGGATCGCCGCCCCAACGCGCCTCGAACGCGGCAAGTTCGGGCTGACCCGCGCCGATGTCGATCAGCGCGGACAAGGCGCCAAGCTCTTCGGTCATGTTGTTCGCGCCCGCGAAGACCGCCGCCGCGGCGCCGCCGCCGTCCAGCCGCGATTGCAGCGCCAGCAGCCCCAGCCGCAGCGCCCGCCGCCCTGAGGCGCCGGCCTCGGGCGTGTAAGGCCCGGGCACCGCCAGCCCCTCGACCAGCGGTCCGAAATGCGGGGCCAGATGTGCGGCCAGCGCGGTTCCCATGCGGCGGCGCTCGGTATGGATCCGCGCGGGGTCCGGCACCACGCCCGAGGCGGCGAGGGTCTGCGCCAGATCGTCCTCGGACGGCAGGCGCAGGACCAGCGCCCGGAACGCCGGGTCAAGACTGTCGTCCGTCACCACCCGCGCCACTGCGTCGAGCCAGTCAGGCGCGACCGCCACGCCGTCGGTCACCATGTGAACCAGCAGATCCCTGGCCAGCGCCCGGCCCGCCTCCCACCGGTTGAAGGGGTCGGTGTCATGGGCGAGCAGGAAGGCGCGTTCGGCCGCATCCGCGCTTTGGCTCAGGATCACCGGGGCGGAGAAACCGCGCAGAATGGACGGCACCGGGCGGCTGGCGAGATCGTGGAAGGCGAAGCTCTGAACGGCCTCGATCATCTCCAGCACCGTGGTCGGCAGAACCTCGTCGCCGTTGGGGTTCAACAGGCCCACGGCGATGGGGATGACCTTCGCGCCCTTGTGCGGCTGGCCGGGGGTGGCCGGGTTTTCCTGGGTGAAGGTCAGGGTATAGGTGCCGCCTGCATCGCCCGGCCGCCAGTCGGCGCGCACCGTCAGGCGCGGGGTTCCGGCCTCGGCATACCAGCGTTTGAACTGCCGCAGGTCGCGGCCCGTCGCATCCTCGAAGACCTTCAGCCAGTCCTCTATCGTCGCGGCATGGCCGTCGTGGCGGGTGAAATAGAGGTCCAGCGCCCGGGCATATCCTTCGTCGCCCACCAGGCGTTTCAGCATCCCGATGACCTCGGCGCCCTTTTCGTAGACGGTGGCGGTGTAGAAGTTGTTGATCTCGATATAGCTGTCGGGGCGCACGGCATGGGCGAGCGGGCCGCCATCCTCGCGGAACTGCCGGGCGCGCAGCGTCATGACATCCTCGATCCGCTTCACCGCATGGGACCGCATGTCGCCCGAGAAGGACTGGTCGCGGAACACGGTCAGCCCCTCTTTCAGGCAGAGCTGGAACCAGTCGCGGCAGGTGATGCGGTCGCCGGTCCAGTTGTGGAAATATTC
>JAATGA010000217.1 GCA_015654855.1 Rhodobacterales bacterium | reverse complement strand
TGGTACGGTCGCTGACATGGACCAGATAGCCCACGCCGCGCACGTCGATCAGCACCTGATCGCCGCCCTTCCAGTCGATCCGCCCCGCGATCCGCCCGATCATGCGCCGGCCCTCTGCAAGGCCGCCTGCAAGCGCCCGGCGCTTTGCGCGTGATGCGCATGGCAGATGGCGATGGCGAGCGCATCGGCGGCGTCCGGCCCCGCGATCTGAACCCCCGGCAGGTGCAACCGCACCATATGGTCGATCTGCACCTTGGCGGCATGGCCGACGCCGACCACCGTCTTCTTCACCGCATTCGGGGCGTATTCCGCCACCGGCAGCCCCGCCTGGGCCGGAACCAGCAGCGCGATCCCCCGTGCCTGACCCAGCTTCAGCGTCGCCACCGCGTCCTTGTTGACGAAAGTATGCTCGACCGCCGCCGTTTCGGGCGCGAAACGCCGCAGCACCTCGGTCAGTTGGGTATGCAGATCGACCAGGCGACAGGCCAGTTCCGCATCCGCATCGGAATGGCAGATTCCGTTCGCGACATGGGTCAGACGCGAGCCTTCGACGTCGATCACCCCCCATCCGAGGTTACGAAGCCCCGGATCAATGCCCATAACGCGCATGACTGCCCTCGTTTCGCCGTGGTTTCCGGCGGATGTTGTTTTCTTGTCACTAGCACGAACCGGGAACATCCGCCAATGGCGAATGTGCCGAACGTGCCTGGAAAACGACATATGGCCGGAAAGCGACCCTCCGCCCGGCCAAAGCGACAGTTTTCGCCGCATCGCGGCATCACCCACGGAAAGGTGACCGAATTGTGGCTGCCAGCCATGCAGAAACCGCAAGGCGGCTCTGCCTGCACCCCGCTTCCATTTCCCAGTGCGCCGGATTATCTGGCCGTCATGAAGCGCTAATGCTTCATCGTTACGCAGTTTGAAAAGGAAACCGTCATGGCTGCTTATGAGACGTCCCGCACGGCGCCGCTCGGCGCCATCTCGATCTTCCGCCTCGTCCAGTAGTTCGCTGGCGCCTCGTCGGCGCTGCAGCGCTGGAACGATGCCCGCATCACGCGCAGCGCGCTCGGCAAACTCACCGACCGCGAGCTCGACGATATCGGCCTCTGCCGGGGCGACATCGAGATGATCGGCCGCTGAACGCGGCTTGTGTCCGAAGGTTGTAAGGCCGTCGCGCCCCGAAAGGGCCGGCGGCCTTTGGCATTTCGGGGTCCGACGACGCGGCGGACCAGGCCCGGCGATCCGACCCGAACCTGGCAGGGCGAACAGGCCCCGCCGACCCCCTGATCCCGAAACGCAAACAGGCGCCCCTGTCGGAGCGCCAGTTCATTCGTGTCCGAAACGGCTCCGTCCCCGCCGGAGGGATCAGCGCCTCAGCCAGGAAACCCCTTGGCCGATCCGCCGCGACAATTCCCTCGTCACCGGATCGGCGCGCATGATCCAGGCGCCAAGACGCTCGAACTGTTCGCCCTGCTCCATATGGGCGACGCGGGCCTGATACACTTCGTCGCCGATATTATAGACGATGGTCGCCTTCAGGCCGAAAAAACTGATCAGCAACAGGATAAGCGGTTTGAGCCAGCCATGCCGGCTGCGGCCGGGTTTGTAGTGGAAGGAGCGCCCCAGCGTTCCGGCCGCCTCGAAACCGAAACCCTTGGCCCGTGCCTTCTCGATCCGCCGGACGCGGCTGTAGAAATCGACGAGATTCGGGTCGGACATGACTATTACACTTCCACTCTACGCGCACCCACCTGTGGTCAAACTGCGCTGCGAATATGGCGAAAATAGGGCTTGACGACGGAATCCGGCTTAATTCCGCCGCAACACCAAGGTCGACCATTCGCCAATATCCTCGCGTGCCTCGGGTGTGAAGCCGGCGGCGAGGTAGGCGGCTGTCACCGCCTCGGCCTGGACGACCAGCAGACCCGACAGGATGATCCGCCCGCCGGGCGCGACATGGGCCGCCATCGGCAGGGCCAGCTCGATCAGCGGGCCTTTCAGGATATTGGCGAAGACCAGATCGAAGGGGGCAAGTTCGGCCAGGCGCGGATGGGCGAAGCCCGCCGCCTCCAGGCATTCGATCCGGCCGGCGAGGTTGTTGATCGCGACATTGGCCTCGGCCACATCGACCGCCACCCGGTCGATGTCGCTGGCCACGACCACCGCATCCGGCAGAACCGAGGCCGCGGCCATGGCCAGCACCGCCGTGCCGCAGCCGATGTCGGCGACCCACGCCGGGGCGAAGCCCGCGCCCGCCAGCCGGTCGAAGGCCTTCAGACACCCCAAAGTCGTGCCGTGGTGCCCGGTGCCGAAGGCCACCGTCGCCTCGATCTGCAAGGGGATGCGCCCGCCTTCCGCCAGGATCGCCGGCACCTTGTCGGCGTCATGGCTGCCAAAGACGTAGAACCGCCCGGCATCGACGGGAGCGAGTTCGCGGCGCACATGCGCCACCCAGTCGATTTCCGGCAGCTCCGAGACGGCGAAGCTTTTCGCCCCGAAGGCCACGGCGAACAGTTCCAGGATCGCCTCTTGCGGCGGCTCGACGAAATAAGCACCCACTTCCCACAGGCCGGACCCGTCCTCGATTTCGAAGACGCCGACGCCGACGGGGGCGGGATCCATCTGCTCCAGCGCGGCACCAAGCGCCTCGGCCTCATCCTCGCCCGGCAGCGTGGTCAGAGCGGTGTAGGTGGGCATGGCGGCGACCTTTCAGCGAAACTCTGGTTTGGGGGCGCGGATACCCCCCTGCCTGCGGGGGCTGCAAGATTATTCGCATGAATAACCCCTGATTTCTTTCCCCGCAAAGGCCGGGGCAGACAAGGGACCGCCGATTTTCCATGCCCCGGGGCCGACGGATCCGGCCTAGAGAAAGCTTTGCGGGTCGATGTCGATCGCCATGCGCACGCCCTTCGGGCAGCGGACCGCCGCCGCCCATTCGGTCAGCGCCGCCTGCAAGGCTGCGGTATTCGCCGCCTTGACCAGCAGCCGCACCCGATGCCGGCCCCGAACCCGCGAAATCGGCGCGGGCGCCGGGCCGAAAACCTGTGCGCCGATGCGCCGCAAGGGTTCGTCCCGGCGGGCCAGGTCGTTACCGAAATCGAAAAGCGGCGCGAGGTCCGGCCCCGACAGGATGATCCCCGCCATCCGGCCGAAGGGCGGCACGCCCGCCGCCTGCCGCTCCCGCGCCTCGGCCCGCCAGAACGCCTCTTCATCGCCGCCGAGAATGGCGCGGATGACCGGGTGATCCGGCTGAAAGGTTTGCAGCAGGGCCACGCCCGACCGCTCCGCCCGCCCCGCGCGGCCCGCAACCTGGCGCATCAGTTGAAAGGTCCGCTCCGCCGCGCGCAAATCGGTGCCTTGCAGCCCCAGATCGGCGTCGATCACCCCGACCAGCGTCAGCAGCGGAAAGTTGTGGCCCTTGGCGACGATCTGGGTGCCGATGATGATGTCGGCGCCGCCTGCCGCGATCTGTTCGATTTCCGCCTTCAGCGCCCTGGCCGAGCCGAACAGGTCCGACGCGAGGATCGTCACCCGCGCCTCGGGAAACAGCGTCGTCACCTCTTCGGCCAACCGCTCGACACCGGGGCCCACCGGGGCCATCTTGCCCGCGACCCCGCAGGCCGGGCAGACGACGGGGATCGGCTTCGTCGCCCCGCATTGATGGCAGACGAGGCGGTTCTGGGACCGGTGCTCGACCATGCGCGCATCGCATTGGTCGCAGCCGACCTGATGCCCGCAGGCCCGGCACAGGGTCACCGGCGCATAGCCGCGCCGGTTCAGGAACAGCAGCGACTGCTCCCCCGCAGGGATGCGCCTTCGGATCGCCGCGACCAGCGGTTCGGACACGAACCTGTTCGGGCTGAGCTTTTCGCCCCGCATGTCGATCGCCCGCATCTCGGGCAGTTCCGCCGTGCCGAAGCGGGAGCCGAGGTCGATGCGGTGATACTTCCCCGCCTCGACATTCGCCCAGCTTTCAAGGCTGGGCGTGGCCGAGGCCAGAACGACCGGACAGCCCGCGATGCTCGCCCGCAGCACGGCCATGTCGCGCGCATTGTAAAGCGCGCCCTCCTCTTGCTTGTAAGAGGTGTCGTGCTCCTCATCGACGACGATCAGCCCCAGGCGCTGATAGGGCAGGAACAGGGCCGAGCGCGCGCCGACCACCAGGCCCACGCCACCCTCGCCCGCCATGCGCCACAGCCGCCGCCGCTCGGTCCGGGTCACGCCGGAATGCCATTCGCCGGGCCGCGCACCGAACCGCGCCTCGACGCGGGCGAGGAAATCCGCGGTCAGCGCGATCTCGGGCAGCAGGACCAGCGCCTGACGGCCCGCGCGCAGGCATTCGGCCACGGCCTCCAGATAGACCTCGGTCTTGCCCGACCCGGTGACGCCCTTCAACAGGGTCGCGGAATAGCTGTCGGCCGCCACCGCGACCGCCAACTGGTCCCCCGCCGCGATCTGATCCCCCGCGAGCCGCCCGGGTGCCGTGAAGTCGAGCGGCGGCCAGGGCAGATCGCGCGGCGCGTCCTCCTCGACCAGAACGCCCATCCCCGCCAGGCCCTTGACGACCGAGGCGCCGACCCCCGCCGCCTCGCACAACTCGGCGAGCGTTACCGCCGACCCGCCCCAGGCGCGCAGGGCCTCGACCACACGGGCGCGGGCATCGGTCAGCCGGTTCGGCGCTGGCCCCGCCAGGCGAAAGACCCGCCGCGCGGCAGGTGCGTCTCCAAGGCCGGGCGCGCGGGTCGCCAGCCGCAGCATCGCGGGCAAAGGCGTCATCGTGTAATCGGCAGCGCGTTGCAGAAAGGCCCGCAGCTCCGCCCGCATCGGCGGCAGATCCAGTACCCGCTCCACGGCGCGCAGGCGCGCGGCGTCGAACCCGCCCTCGCCCCGCCCCCAGACCACGCCCGGCACCCGGCGCGGCCCCAACGGCACCTCGACGAAATCGCCGGTTCCGCAGCCGCCCTCGGGTGCGAGGTAGTCGAGCACCCGGCCCAAAGGCTCGGCCGTCAGAACGCCGACACGTTCGCCTTGCTGAAAGTTGCGGTCCAGGTCGCGGCCCCCCGGGAATGGAGTCCCCATGGACTAGCCGCGCCGGCCCCCGCCCGCAAGCCCGGGCGGCGCGCGGCCTGCGCGCCCCGTTGCCTCGCATTCCCGCAAAACGGACCCGAGGCAATGACTTGCGCGCCACAGTTCATGCGCGTGCTTGCAACGGCGGATTGTCTGAATCCGACATCCGGCTATACTCGCGCCCAAGAACAAAGAGGCAGGGGCAAAATGGCCGACCAGGCGACGCTGCGCGAGGAGTTGCGCGACCGTATCATTTCCGAACCCGAAATCGTGCTGGAGGACCCCGATCTGCTCAGCGCCCTGATCGCGGCCAACGAGCGCGCCATGGGCACGAATATCGTCGACCTGCGCGGCATCGCGATGGAACGTATGGGCGCCCGCCTCGACCGGCTGGAGGATACCCACCGCTCGGTCATCGCGGCAGCCTATGAAAACCTGGCCGGCACCAACCAGGTGCATCGCGCCATCCTGCAACTGCTGGATCCGGTGACATTCGAGGGCTTTCTGAAATCCCTCGGGAACGAGGTGGCGGAAACCCTGCGCATCGACTGTGTGCGTCTGGTGCTCGAATCGGTGCAAAGCGCCGAGGATCCGGCCCTGCGCCGTCTGGGCGACGTGCTTTTCGTGGCCGAACCGGGGTTTGTCGCCCACTACCTGACCGGGGGGCGCAGCCTGCACCCCCGGCCGGTCACCCTACGCCAGGTCAGTCCCGAATCCGATCAGCTTTACGGCGAACGCGCCGGCTGGATCCGGTCCGAGGCACTGATGCGGCTGGACCTCGGCACCGGGCGGCTGCCGGCGATGCTGGTCTTCGGGGCCGAGGACCCGCATCAGTTCAAGCCGGCGCATGGCACCGACCTTCTGACATTCTTTTCCAGTGTGTTCGAGCGCGCGATGCGCCGCTGGCTGGCGTGACCGGGGCGCCCGCCCTTTCGCCGGCCCTGGCCCAGGCGCTCGCGACCTGGCTGACCCATCTGCGCGCGCTGGACGGGGCGGCGGCGAATACCCTCACCGCCTATGGCCGCGACGTTTCGGGCTTCCTCGGCTTTCTGGCGCTGCACCGGGGCGGGCCACAGGGGATCGCGCCGCTGCTGGACTCCGGTCCGGCGGATCTGCGCGCCTGGATGGCGCATGAGCGCGGACGCGGCCTGTCGGCCCGCTCGCTCGCCCGCGCCTTGTCGGCGGTCAAGGGCTTCATCGCCTGGGCGGCGGAGCGCGAGGGGCTGGCCGATGGTGCGGGGGCCACGGTGCTGCTGTCCGCCCGCGCACCGAAGTTCCGCCGCAAACTGCCCCGCCCCCTGACGCCCGAGGCGGCGGGTGACATGATCGCGGCGGTCGGCGACAATGCCCGCGACGACTGGACCGGGGCGCGAGATGCCGCCGTCCTGACCCTGCTTTACGGCTGCGGCCTGCGCATCTCCGAGGCGCTTGGCCTGACAGGCGCCGACTACCCGCTGCCGCAGGTGCTGCGCATCACCGGCAAGGGCGGCAAGACCCGGATCGTGCCGGTCCTGCCCGTGGCACAACGGGCGGTCGCGCATTACGCCGCCCTGTGCCCGTTTGAAATCACCAGAGGCGAGGCGCTTTTCCGCGGCACGCGCGGCGGCCCGCTGAACCCGCGCCTGATCGCCCGCGCGATGGAGTTGGCGCGCGCCGGCCTTGGCCTGCCCGCGACCGCCACCCCCCATGCGATGCGCCACAGCTTCGCCACCCACCTGCTCGCCGCCGGCGGCGATCTGCGCGCGATACAGGAGTTGCTGGGCCATGCTTCGCTGTCGACGACCCAGACCTATACGGCGGTCGACGCCGCGCGGCTGATGGACATCTACGAAAACGCCCATCCCCGCGCCTGACCCGACCGCAGGCAAAGGTTTCGGCCGCAACCCGTCCGTATTCAAAAGTTGCGCGCCCGGCGATTCTGCGGCATCAGGAGGCCCATGCAAATTCGTCTCAAAGCTCTCTCCGTCCACCTGTTGACCGCGACTGGCGCCGTGTTGTCGATGCTCGCCATGCTCGCCGCCGTCGAGGGGCATTGGAGCCTGATGTTCCTCTGGCTGGTGGTCGCGCTGATCGTTGATGGGATCGACGGCCCGCTCGCCCGCCGCTACGAGGTGACCGAGAACTGGCCGACCTATGACGGGGTCCTGATGGACCTGATCGTCGATTACCTGACTTATGTCTTCATCCCGGCCTATGCCCTGTTCAAATCCGGCCTGCTGGTCGGCTGGACCGGCTGGCTGTCGATCATCGCCATCGTCTACGGCTCGGTCATCTATTTCGCCGACACGCGGATGAAGACGAAGGACAAAAGCTTTTCCGGCTTTCCGGCCTGCTGGAACATGGTGGTGCTGGTGCTGTTCGCGGTGGCACCCTCGCACTGGACGATCCTCGCCGTCGTCATCCTGCTGACGGTCGCGATGTTCCTGCCGCTGAAATTCATCCACCCGGTGCGCACCAAACGCTGGCGCAACGTCACGCTGCCGGTAGCCGCGCTGTGGGTGATCTTCGCCACCTGGGCCGCCTGGCGGAACTTCGAGGAGGGAAGCTGGGCGCATTGGGGCCTGGTGATCAGTTCACTCTACCTCTGCCTCGCCGGCATCGCGCAGCAGATGATCCCCGAGCGCAACGTCGAACGGATCGCCTGAGGCAGAGCGGCCCTTCGCCCCTTCCTCTTGACGAAATACTCCCCGGGGGAACGCAGGGCCTTGGGGCAGCGCCCCCTTGCCCGCCCCTCAGGCGTTCAGCAACCGCAAAGCCTCGGCATGGATTTCGGCATTGGCGGCGGCCAGAACCCGACCGCCTGCCGGGCAGGGCCGGCCCTGCCAGTCGGTGACGATGCCGCCCGCCGCCTCGATCACCGCGATCGGGGCCTGGATGTCGTAGGCCTGCAAGCCGGCCTCGATCACCAGGTCGATCTGCCCGGCCGCGATCAGCGCATAGGCGTAGCAATCCATCCCGTAGCGGACGAGCCGCGCCCGATCCGCCACCCGGCGAAAGGCCGCGCCTTCGGCCGGGGTGCCGACCTCGGGAAAGGTGGTGAAAAGGATGGCTTCGGCCAAGGGCCGCGCCGGGCGGGTCTTCAGCACGCGCGTGCCCGTCGGCCCGGCGACCAGGGCGCGGCCGAAACCGCCCTCGAACCGCTCGCCGATAAAGGGCTGGTCAATCAGGCCATAGACCGGCCCGGTGGCGTCGGCGACCGAGATCAGCACCCCCCAGGTCGGCGTGCCCGACAGATAGCCGCGCGTGCCGTCGATCGGGTCGAGCACCCAGGTCAGCCCGGTGGTGCCTTGCGTGGTGCCGAATTCCTCGCCGAGGATGCCGTCGTCAGGGCGGCGGCGGCCGAGAATCTCGCGCATCTTCTGTTCCGACAGCCGGTCGGCGACCGTCACGGGGTCGAAGTGGTCGGCTTCCTTGTTGTCGGCCGTCAGGCCTGCCGCACGAAAATGCAGCAGCGTCGCCGCGCGCGCCGCCTGGGCGAGTTCCGCCGCCGTATCGACGATCTCTGCCACAACCTCGGCGGGAATGTTCGAAATCCGTCCGTCTGCCGCTGTCATCGCGCGCCCCGCTTATTCGCCCCGGCTCCGCCGGGATCCGCCGTCGGCGCTATACGCGCCACGCGCGCCGGTCAAGTCCGGCGGCAGAACCCCGGCCCCGCGAGATGTGCGGGAACGGGGGACAGGGGACATCGGGCGTCCGGCGCGCGCGGGGATCCATCCGACCCATGGCGTGCCATGCACAGGTCTGATGGCTCTCTCGCGCCGGCCTCTGCCCCGCCGGCGAATCCGCTCAGGCGGCGTCGGACAGGACGCGCGCCAGATCGAACAGGCGACGGCGCTGCGCCTCGGGGATGGAATAATAGGACCGGACCAGTTCCAGCGCCTCTTTATCGGCCATCATATCGGCGGCTCCCGCCGGACGGTCGCTTTCCGCAAGCCCGTCGAAGAAGAAGGCGATGGTCACGCCAAGCGCCTCGGCGATGTCCCAAAGCCGCGAGGCGGAAACCCGGTTCATGCCGGTTTCATATTTCTGAATCTGCTGGAACTTGATCCCCACCTTATCGGCGAGCTGTTGCTGCGTCATTCCGACCATCCAGCGGCGATGGCGGATACGCTTGCCCACATGGGCGTCGACAGGGTGCTTCATTACAGGCTCCAACCGTTACACTCGATACCTGATTATAAGCAAGAACCATGCCAAAACGTAGCTAACCCTTACGTCAAGCAAGAATTTTTGTCCCGATGGGGAATTGCCGAAGGAGACCTGTCTTTTTGGATATGTCCAATTATACCAGCGGACAACAAATCCCGCGCTGCGGGCGCGTGAAGCGAAACGCGCAACCTGCGCGCGCCATCGGATCGACCCGCACGCTTTCCGTTTTGCATTGCATTTTGCAACTATCGCGAATGCGACGCAGCCGACATTAACCCGACTTCCCGGCTTTTCGTCCCGCCCCCCCTTGCGCGCCGCAGCCCCGCACCCGCAAACTCACCCCGCCGATCGAGGGAGAGGACAAGATGCGCGCATGGCAGATCGAGGCGACGGGCAGCCCGCCGCGCCTGACCCGGACCCCGGATCCCGTTCCCGGCCAGGGCGAGGCGCTGATCGAGGTCGAGGCCTGCGCGCTGAACTTCGCCGATCTGCTGATGGCCGAGGGGCGCTATCAGGAAAAGCCCGCCCTGCCCTACGTCCCCGGCCTGGAATTCGCGGGCATCGTCCGCGCGCTCGGCCCCGGCGTCGCGGGGCCCGCGCCGGGCACCAGGGTCGCCGCCTGTGCCGGCCACGGGGGCCTCGCCGAACTGGCGGCGGTGCCGGCACGGCTGCTGGTCCCGGTGCCGGCGGCGATGTCGCCCGATCAGGCGGCGGCCTTCCAGATCGCCTATGGCACCAGCCATGTCGCGCTGGACCACCGCGCCCGCCTGCGACCGGGCGAGACATTGCTTGTCCTGGGCGCGGCCGGCGGCGTGGGCCTCACGGCGGTCGAGATCGGCAAGCGCATGGGCGCGCGGGTCGTCGCCTCGGCCCGCGGCCCCGAGCGGATGGAAATCGCGCGCGCCGCCGGCGCGGACGACGTGATCGACAGCGAAACCCCGGACCTGAAAGCCGCCTTCAAGGCGGCGGGCGGCTTCGATGTGGTCTACGATCCGGTCGGCGGCCCGGCCTTCGACGCCGCACTTCGCGCCACAAGGCCCGAGGGGCGGATCCTGACCATCGGCTTCGCCAGCGGCGAGGTGCCGCAGATCCCGGCCAATCTGCTGCTGGTCAAGAACCTGACGGTCATGGGCCTTTACTGGGGCGGGTATCGCGGCTTCGCGCCCGGCGTGCAGACCGGCAGCCTGTCCACCCTCTTCGGCTGGTTCGCCGAGGGCGGGCTGCACCCCCATATCAGCCATGTCCTGCCGATGGAGGATTTCCCCGAAGGCCTCGACCTGCTGCGCCGCCGGGCGGCGACCGGCAAGGTGGTGATCAGGACGCGATAGCGGCCAGCCGCGGCAGTCCCCGGCAATAGGCCCGCCGCAGCAGATCCGCCAGCGCCGTCACCGCCGGGCCATGCACGGGATCCGCGACGTAAAGGTTGATCTTCACCTGACCCAGTTCGGGCAGCGCGCCGCCATGGGCGATGCGCTCGACATAAGGCGGCTCGGACCCGGCGAGCGAGGTATAGACCGCAAGATCCGCGCTGACCGAGGCCTCGACCGCGCGGGTATCCTCGGATTCCACCGCCATTTCCCAGCCGATGCCATGGGCGTCCAGCGCCTGTTGCACCCGCTGGCGAAAGATGCACTGCTGCGGATAGGCCAGCCGCAGGGGCCGCGACTTCCACGCATTTCCCCCCGGCGCGCCGATCCAGACCAGCGGAGTCTCGGTCAGTTCCTCGCCATCCGGGCCGGGGCGATCCTCGGTCGTCAGGATGATGTCGCAATCGCCATGGGCGAACTGCGCCAGCAGCACCTTGGTGAAGGAGGACACCAGCGTCACTTTCATCTTCGGGAAATCGCGCGAGAATTGTTGCAGCACCTGCGGGATCGCCGGGTAGATGATGTCGTGTGGCACGCCCAGCACGATCTCGCCCTCATGCGCGGCCTGGGTGAGCCGGCCGAACACCTCGTCGTTCAGGGTCAGCATCTTGCGTGCATAACCCAGAAGTTGTTCCCCCGGCGCCGTCAGCGCCACCTTGCGGCCCGAACGGTCGAGCAGGGCGATGCCCAACTGATCCTCCAGACGCTTGATCTGCATCGAGACGGCGGATTGCGTCAGGTTCAGGAAACCCGCCGCCCGCGTCACCCCGCCGGCATCGGCGATAGCCGCAAAGGACCGCAGCGCGGTCAGGTCGAGATGGCGCCTCATATCACAATCCCTGATGCCTCAAGTCATAATCATTCATTTTCATAATGTGGTCGATTCGTCTAGAAACATCATGACGATTGATGAATCCCGCCGGTTCCATTGGATCCCGCATATATGAAGGAGCAGCGACCATGTTCTCGCAAACCCGCCGCACCGTTTCGAGCGCGCGCCGCAAGGGGCTGATCGCCCGCATCCTCGACGCGCTGGCCCTGACCCGTCAACGCCGCGCGTTGGCCGAACTGGACGACGCCCTGCTGGCCGATCTGGGCCTGACCCGCGAAGAGGCCGAGGCCGAGGCGCGCCGGTCGGGATGGGACGCGCCGCCCCACTGGCGCGGCTGACCGACACAGGCGCATCATGCAGGTGTGCCTGGCCCCCCCTGCGAGGCGTTGGCCGGCCCGCGCCCGGACCGGCAACATTGCACATGCCCGTAAATGCGGCACAGGCCGATGTGGGCGGACGGGCCATGCCGGCGGCAGCGCATCCGGCGGACGCGCGTCAGCCGGTCGCGGGCTCCTCACGAACGGTTTCCTACATTCGTGCTTGAAATCCGGGGCCATGCTCCCGATATTCGTCATATCGCGCGGGACTGTCTGTCGCGCGCCAATGGTCTGAACTTTCGGGAGGCTTTGATGGCTGACTACAACACGATCCGCACGGCCGGGGCCGGAACCCGCGCGGCGCAGATCGACGTCGGGCTGCGCGCCCATATGAACAAGGTCTACGGGCTGATGTCCGTAGGTATGCTGCTGACCGCAGCGGTCGCTTGGGGTGTCGGCTCGAACGACGCCCTGCTGTCGATCTTCCGCGATCCGATGACGCTGCGCCCGAACGTCCTGGGCTGGGTGATCATGTTCGCCCCGCTGGCCATGTCCTTCGCCTTTGGCGCGGCGCTGAACCGGCTGTCCTATGCCGGGGCGCAATTGTTCTTCTACGCCTTCGCGGCGGTGATGGGCCTGTCGCTCAGCTGGATCTTCGCCGTCTTCACCGGGATCTCGATCGCGCAGACCTTCCTTGTCACCGCGATCTCCTTCGCCGGCCTGTCGCTTTACGGCTATACCACCAAGCGCGACCTGTCGGGTCTGGGCACCTTCCTGATGATGGGCCTGATCGGCCTGATCGTCGCCTCGATCGTCAACCTGTTCCTCGGCTCGGGTCCGCTGGCCTTCGCGATCTCGGTCATCGGCATCCTGATCTTCGCGGGTCTGACGGCCTATGATACGCAGCGGATCAAGTCGGACTATGTGGCCCATGCGGCCTCGATGGACGAGGAATGGCTGGGCAAGTCGGCGATCATGGGGGCGCTGAACCTCTATCTCGACTTCATCAACCTGTTCATGTTCCTGCTGCAATTCCTGGGCAACCGGGACGAATAATCCGAAACGGATCGCAAGAATTCCCGCCCGCCGGAGCAATCCGGCGGGCGGTTTTCTTTTGGCGATCCGGGCTGCGGCTTGACTTTCGCCGTCATACGGCCCATCTGAAACATATGTCGAAGCCCGCTGCCGCGTGAGCAGCCCCGCAAACCGCGAACAGGCCCGGCACGAAGGTTCCCACCATCACGCAGGGGCACCGCGGCATCCGCCGCCCCGCCCGACGCCGCCGCTTTTCGCGGTGGTCCTCCCTTATTCCGGGTCCGCGATGCGCGGCACCCTTTCGCGAGATGATGATGACAACCTTCGCAGACCTCGGGCTTTCGCCCAAACTGGTTACGGCGCTTTCCGCAACCGCATTGCAAACCCCGACGCCGATCCAGGTCCAGGCGATCCCGCATATCATGGCGGGCAAGGATCTGATGGGTCTGGCCCAGACCGGCACCGGCAAGACCGCCGCTTTCGGTCTGCCGCTGCTGCACCGGCTGCTGGAACAGACCAACCCGCCCGGACCCCGACACATCCGCGCGCTGATCCTGGCGCCGACGCGCGAACTGGTCACGCAGATCAGCGACAACCTGACCGCCTTCACCAAAGGCACCCATATCAAGGTGACGCTGGTCGTCGGCGGCGCCTCGATCAACCGGCAGGCGGAGCGGC
The DNA here is from genome assembly GCA_015654855.1 of Rhodobacterales bacterium. GTDB lineage: Bacteria > Pseudomonadota > Alphaproteobacteria > Rhodobacterales > Rhodobacteraceae > JAATGA01. The sequence goes on along the minus strand of JAATGA010000217.1, from coordinate 3,523 downwards.
TGGCGCGCGGCTCGCACATGCTGATCGCCACCCCGGGCCGGCTGATCGACCTGATCGAGCGCGGCGATGTCAGCCTTGAGAAATGCGGCTATCTGGTGCTGGACGAGGCCGACCATATGCTGGACATGGGCTTCATCCATTCGCTGCGCCGGATCGCCAAGCACATCCCGCTGAAGCGGCAGACGATGCTGTTCTCGGCCACCATGCCGAAGGACATCGAGGAAATCGCCGACGCCTATCTGCGCAATCCGGTGCGCGTCCAGGTCTCTCCCCCCGGCAAACCCGCCGACAAGATCGTCCAGGGGGTGCACTTCATCCCCAACGGCGACAAGGCCAAACTGCTGGAAGACTATCTGAAGAAACATCCGGGCGAGCAGGCGCTGGTCTTCGGCCGCACCAAGCATGGCGCGGAAAAGCTGATGAAGCTGCTGGTCGCCTGGGGCTTCAAGGCGGGCTCGATCCACGGCAACAAAAGCCAGAACCACCGCGACCGCACCCTTACCGAGTTCCGCAACGGCGAGCTTGACGTGCTGGTCGCGACCGATGTGGCGGCGCGCGGCATCGACATCCCGGGCGTGCGGTACGTCTACAACTACGACCTGCCGAACGTGCCGGAGAACTACATCCACCGGATCGGGCGCACCGCGCGCGCGGGGGCCGAGGGCAATGCGGTGGCCTTCTGTGCCCCGGCCGAGATGGCCGAGTTGAAAGCGATCGAGACCGTGCTGAAAAAGCCGGTTCCGGTGATCGGCGGTGCGCCCTGGGCGGCGGATCTCGTCGCCGCCGCGCCGAAGCCGGGCCAGAACCGCGGCCAGCGGCCGGCGCGTCCCGGCGGGCCGCGTCCCCAGGCCAAGGCCGGCAAGCCGGCGGCAAAGGCCGGCGGTCCGGGACCCGCGAAGCCCCAGGCCGGCGCGAAACCTCAGGGCAAGCCGGGCAACGGCGGCGCCCGTCCGGGACCGAAGCCCGCGCCCAAGGGCGGCGCGGATGCCCCCCGCCGCGCGGGGGGCGGTGGTCGGGCGCAGGCCAGACCCCAGGCCCGCTGAGACACAAAAAGGGCGCCCGGGAAACCTGGCGCCCTTTGTTACAGCCCCGGCTTCACCGGATCGGATTTGCAGACAGCCGACCTCGCGCCCGGCCCGCGGACACGAACGCCCGGCCTCAGTTCGTCTCGTGTTCGAGGTTCAGCTTCATCTCCAGCAGGACATGCTGGATGGCGAGCGTCTCGCGCAGCATTCGCTTGGCCTCGTTGATCGAGATCACGCCGTCGCCGATGGCGATGTTGTATTCCGCCATCAACTGGGCAAAGCGCTGCGACAGGGCGACCACATCCTGGTTGACCCCGGCCGAGGCCGAATCCCGCCGTTCGCCGTCGTAGGAAAGCGTAATCCCGCGCAGATCGGCCAGCGCGGCCGTCACATGCGGAAACTTCGACGCGCTTTCCAGTTGGGCCACCACGTCGATCGGCATGAACCGGTCGTCATGCTCTTCGCTTTCCGAGTAGTAGCGGCCGATCGTCGCCTTGGATTTGCCGGTCAGTTCGCACGCGGCCTCGATACCCACATCTTTGACGAGGGCCTCGGTGTGCTTCTTCAGATAAGAGGCGATAGACATCTTGCTCATTTCGCGGGGCGTTGGGCCGCAGACCGGCGGGGAAGATCACGATATTTTTCCCATAGCGCCCGCTTGCGGATTTGTCATTCCCAAAGCGACTCTGCGCGCTTCGAACGCAACGGCAGGGGCCGTCCCGCCCCGATCCGGCCGGATCAGGGGCAAAATATGACGATTCCAGGCGATGCGGCCCGCGCAAAGAGGGTGGGGGCCTGCCCCGTCCGCTCTGGCCTGCGGGTATCGCCCACGCGCGTTCCGGCCCGCAAGGCGGTCGAGTCGCCCGCCTTGCCTCACCCCGCGCCGCAGGCTACCAGACCGGCATGGCGAAGCTTTACTTCCACTATTCGACGATGAATGCGGGGAAATCGACCCTGCTGCTTCAGGCATCGCACAACTACCGCGAACAGGGGATGGCGACGCTGCTCGTCACCGCGCGGATCGACGACCGGGCCGGGGCCGGCACCATCGCCAGCCGCATCGGCATCGGCGAGGCGGCGGAATGCTTCACCCCCGGCACCGACATGTTCGCCCTGATCGCCGACCGGCTGACGCAGGGACCGCTCGCCTGCGCCTTCGTCGACGAGGCGCAGTTCCTGACGCGCGATCAGGTCTGGCAACTGGCCCGTGCGGTCGACGATCTTGGCGTGCCGGTGATGTGCTACGGGCTGCGGGTAGATTTTCGCGGCGCGCTTTTCCCCGGATCGGCCGCCCTTCTCGCCTGGGCGGACGAGATGCGCGAGGTCCGCACCATCTGCCATTGCGGCAAGAAGGCCACGATGGTCGTGCGCAAGGATGCCGATGGCCGGGTGGTGCGCGACGGCGCACAGGTGCAGATCGGCGGAAACGAGAGCTATGTCTCGCTCTGCCGCCGCCATTGGCGCGAGGCGGCGGGGGAGATCGCCGCGCCCCTCGCCTGATCCGTCCGCCGCCGGCCCGACCGCAGGGCGCTTGCAGTTGCCGCGCCTGTGCCGTTAGGCTGAACACATTCGGACGTAACGATTTCAAGGCACGCGCCCTGAACCAGGAACGGGGCAAAAAACGGCGGGTATGACGGCACTTCGCAAATACCAGCGGCTCGAAAGCCTGGGGCTCTGGCGTGACGGGGCCGAGGCGCAGCGGCGCGAAGTCGTGGTCGGCTTTCGCGAGGCGACGCTGATCCTGTCCGATCCGAAAACCGAGATGCCCCTGTCGCACTGGTCTTTGCCCGCCATCGCGCGGCTGAACCCCGGTGAGATGCCCGCGCTTTACGGCCCCGGCGCCGATCCGTGGGAATCGCTGGAACTGGACGATCCCAGCATGATCCAGGCCTTGGAGACGGTGCGTGGCGCGCTCGCGCGGGCGCGGCCGCGCAAGGGGCGGCTGCGCGGCTGGATGTTGGGCGGGGGTGCGGCGCTGGTGGCGCTGTTCGCCGTCTTCTGGTTGCCCGGCGCGCTGATCGAGCGGACGGCGGCCATGGTGCCGCCGACCAAACGCGCCCAGATCGGGCAGATGGCACTGACCGATCTGACGCGGGTGGCCGGCGTGCCCTGCGCTGCCCCCGGCGGGCGCGCGGCGCTGGATCAGTTGTCGGAACGGGTGTTCGGCGCGGCCTCCCCGCAGATCCTTGTGATGCGCAGCGGGCTGTCGGGGGCCGCGCATCTGCCCGGCCGGGTGATCCTGCTCGGCCGTCCGCTGGTCGAGGGCGCCACGGATCCCGCCGTCGCGGCAGGCTATGCGCTCGCCGAGGATCTGCGGGCCGAGGTCGAGGATCCCGTCCTGCCTATCCTGCGCCATGCCGGCCTCGGCGCGACGCTGCGGCTGCTGACGACCGGCGATCTGCCGGCGGAAAGCGTCGCGGGCTATGCCGAGACGCTGCTGCGCGCCACGCCCGAACCACTGGACGACCAGGCCCTGCTGGCGCGATTCACAGCGGCGG